>JAFZFR010000084.1 GCA_017555805.1 Alistipes sp.
GAAATTGGTAGACACGCTACTTTGAGGGGGTAGTGAGCATTAGCTCGTGCAAGTTCGAGTCTTGTCCTGGGCACCAGAAAAGAGAAGTTTTAGGACTTCTCTTTTTTTTGTGCCCGTTGGGCAACTATATTGACCCCTCCCTTTGAAGGGAGGCTTCGGGGTGCTTCTGCCACCGAAAGGAGATTCAAATTTCATTCTTGAAGAAATATTAGGGCGCATCGGAGAAATCATAAAACAGGCGTGATGCCTGTATCTTCGGTGGCGGGGGGGGGCTGCGCGTTACGCCACCGAAGATAAATCGCACACCACAAAAACCTTTTTTACAAACACTTCCCGCCCCGAAAATCCCGAAAAATTCCGCTGTCGATGGTGTGATATTGTCGCCGAGGATGAAAATATGGGCAATTTTTCTCTTTTTGGGTGCAATTTTCTCGTTTATCACCCCAAACTTTTTTGGTGGGGTGGGTTTAATTTTGTATTTTTGTAACTAATATTTTGACCAAGACGGCACAAAGCGCCTACGGCGAGCCCTCTTGCAGCGATTGAAAATTAAAACAAAAACAATATGGGAAAAATTATTCTTACGGGCGACCGCCCTACAGGCAAACTTCATTTGGGCCATTATGTTGGCTCGTTGCGTCAGCGCGTTGAACTTCAGAATTCAGGTCTTTTCGAGAAGATTTTTATTATGATTGCCGATGCGCAGGCCTTGACCGATAACGCCGATAACCCCGAGAAGGTGCGTCAGAACATCATCGAGGTGGCTCTCGACTACCTCTCTTGCGGCATTGACCCTACAAAATCGACAATCTTCATCCAGAGTATGGTGCCAGAACTCACCGAGTTGGCATTCTACTATATGAACCTCGTTACGGTGGCTCGCCTGGAGCGTAACCCAACCGTGAAGAGCGAGATTGTGATGCGTGAGTTCGGTAAGTCGATTCCAGTTGGTTTCTACACCTACCCAATCTCACAGGCGTCAGACATCACAGCCTTCCGCGCAACAACCGTTCCTGCGGGTGCTGACCAGGAGCCTATGATTGAGCAGACTCGTGAGATTGTTCACAAGTTCAACTCAATCTACGGCGAGACATTGGTTGAGCCAGAGATTATGTTGCCACAGAACGCCGCTTGTTTGCGTTTGCCAGGTACCGACGGCAAGGCGAAGATGTCGAAGTCGCTCGGCAACTGCATCTACCTCTCGGACAGCCCAGAGGATTTGCGTAAGAAGGTGATGAGTATGTACACCGACCCAAACCACCTGCGTATCGAGGACCCAGGTTCAGTTGAGGGTAACTGCGTGTTCACTTATCTTGACGCATTCTCTACAACAGAGCACTTCGCAGAGTTCCTGCCAGAGTATGCTTGCCTTGACGAGTTGAAGGAGCACTACAAGCGTGGCGGTCTGGGCGATGTGAAGTGTAAGAAGTTCCTCTACGCCGTTTTGCAGCAGATGCTTGAGCCTATCCGTGCGCGTCGTCACGAGTACGAGCAGGATATTGAGGGCGTATATGAGATTTTGAAGAAGGGTTGCGAGGTGGCTCGCGCCGAGGCTGCCGAGACCTTGAATATGGTTCGCCGCTCGATGAAAATCAACTACTTTGAGGATGTTGATTTGATTCGTCAGCAGTCGGAGGCTTACAAGAGCGTAAAGTAAAAGATATGTTTACACAATACAAGGAGCGTCTGTCGCAGTGGGTCCTGACCGCAGTGCGACGAATGAGCAATCGATTGACCGAGCGTCAGTTGATTGCTATACTTGCCGTGGTGGTGGGTCTGCTGGCGGGTCTTGGTACCTGCATTTTCGAGGGTTTGTTGCACGGGGTGCGCTCTGCGCTGGTGACTTGGTTTCCCGTCGATAGAGCGCAGATTCTCTACCTGATTTACCCTGCCATCGGTATCGTCTTGGCGACTCTCTTTGTGAAGTATATTGTGCGTGACGAGATTTCGGAGGGTGTGACGCGAGTGCTCTATGCAATGTCGCGCCGCGACTCACGCATCAAGTCGCACAACTGCTGGACATCCATCGTGGGTGGTGCTACCACCATCGGCTTTGGTGGTTCGGTGGGCCCCGAGGCGCCTATCGTGCTGACGGGCGCTGCCATCGGCTCGAATGTGGGTAAGATGGCGCAACTCAACTACAAGGACCTCACGCTGCTGCTCTGTTGCGGCGCGGGTGCTGCCGTGGCGGCAATCTTCAAAGCCCCAATCACGGGCGTAGTCTTCGTGCTGGAGATTTTGATGCTGGGTATCACTTCTGCATCGGTCTTTCCGCTGCTGCTCGCGTCGGTGTCGGCAACGACCATTGCGCTGGTCTTTCGTGGTTTCGACCCCGTCTTTGCCGTATCACTCGGCGAGGCGGATGCATTTTTGATTAAGCACATCCCGCTCTATGCCCTGCTTGGCGTATGTTGCGGTTTGATGTCATATTATTTCACTTCGGTAAACTCGTTGGTGGGTAACTTCGTGAAAAAGTTGCCTACGCAGACCAAGCGCTGGATATTTGCTGGCGTGGTGCTGGGTGTCTCGATTTTTATCTTCCCACCTCTCTATGGCGAGGGTTACGAGGGTATGACGGCGCTGATGCACGGCAATGTGGCGGCGTTGTTCAACAACTCTTTGTTCTTCAAGTTCAGCAACATCGAGTGGGTCGCTATCATCTATGTGGCGGCGATTATGTTCTGCAAGGTGCTGGCTATGGCAACGACAAACGCCTCGGGCGGTGTGGGTGGTACATTTGCCCCCTCGCTCTTCGTGGGTGCGTTTATGGGTGCTATCGTGGCTCTGGTGTGCAACGCCTGCTTCGATTGGAATGTATCGATTGTGTCGTTCACGCTGGTAGGTATGGCGGGCGTGATGGCGGGCGTGATGAAGGCGCCGCTGACGGCTATCTTCCTTATCGCCGAGCTCTCGAACGGCTACGGTCTGTTCATCCCGCTGATGATTGTGGCGGGTATAGCCTACTCGGTTGATTTCGCGCTGGATAGGGACTCTATCTACACCAAGCAGTTGCGTATGCGTGGCGAACTTCTGACCCACGACAAGGACCAGTCGGCATTCGTATTCCTTAAGTTGGAGGAGTTGATGGAGACCGACTTTATCCAGATTAAGGTCAATATGACGCTGGGCGACATCGTGAATATCATCTCGTCGGCTCGCAGAAATATCTTCCCTGTGCTGGATGACCAGGAACATCTGCTGGGCGTGGTGCAGTTGGACGACCTGCGCGAGGATATGTTCAAGCAGGAGAAGTGGGGTCGCTCGATTACCCACTACATGATTCAGCCACCATACAAGATTCTCCAGCGTGAGCAGATTCAGAGTATTCTGCCTCGCTTCGAGCAGAACAACACCTGGATGCTGCCCGTCGTGGACCGCGAGAATCACTACCTCGGCTTTATCTCAAAGTCGCGCATCCTGAATGCCTATCGTGAGGCGCTGGTTAAGATTTCACACTAATGAGTAAGATAAAAAACATAGTTTTCGACTTCGGCGGTGTGCTCATCGACTGGAATCCCCGCTACCTCTATCGCTCCTACTTTGGTGGCGACGAGCAGAAGGTGGAGTGGTTTCTACAGAATGTATGCACCTATCCGTGGAACATCCAGATGGATGGCGGAAAACCTTTTGCCGAGGGTGTGGCGGAACTTACTGCCGAGCACCCCGAGTGGGCGGATGCCATTGCGGTCTATCACTCGCGCTGGGCAGAGATGATTGGTGGCGAGGTGGAGGGCACAGCATCGCTTATTGAGCGCCTGAAGGCGGCGGGCTATCGTCTCTTTGGTCTTACGAACTGGTCGATGGAGACCTATCCGCTGATTCGTGATAACTATGAGGTCTTTTCGCTCTTCGAGGGCGTTGTGGTGTCGGGCGAGGAGCACCTCCTGAAGCCCGATGCGAAGATTTATCGTTGCCTGCTGGAGCGCTACTCTCTGGAGGCGGCGGAGTCTGTGTTTCTGGATGATAACGCCGACAATGTGGCGGGCGCCGAGGCAGTAGGTATGGAGGCGGTGCGCTTCGTGGATGCCGAGCAGGCGGAGGCGGAACTCAAGGCTCGATTCGGAATAGAACTATAAAACTAACCTAAATATGAAAAACAAAATCTTATCTCTCGTTGCGCTCCTATGCGTAGCGATGCCCGCGTTTGCACAACTCAAGATTGATGAGCAGACTATGTTGCCATCGTTTTCGGTCGATGGCAAGACTATGATTACCACCCCCGAGGAGGGTCTGTGGGGCGTGGCGACCGAGTGGAAGGATGACTGGATGTCGGGCTGGGTCTATGCTTCGCCAACGAAGGTGGAGCAGAGCGGCGAGTGGACTATCCTTCTGGGCGAGATGGAGATTGACGGCGGTGTGATGTTCGTGCGCGACTGCTACCGCGAGGTGGACGATGGTCTGGTGCAGTGTCGTCGTCGCTATGAGTGGCGCGGAGGCAAGACCCTTGAGGGCGTAAACCTCTCGGTGCGCTGGCGTATGCAGGGCAAGAAGATGCAGACCTTTGTCCCTGGCGTGATTTATTATGGCAACAAGAACGGCGCGAAGATTAACCCAAACATCATCCCCGTATATAACGGCGAGGCGGGCGAGTTCGCTATCTTCGAGGACCATCGTTATCCTATCCCATTCGTTATGCTGGAGAATGTTGAGGCGGGCTGCGCTGCGGCTCTGCACACTACACCAAGCCCTGTGCGAGGTGCTGTGCTGGCGGACCAGTGGTGGTCGATGGGTGTTGAGGCGGCCGACGGCTACACCGACTTTGTGTTGTACTCGGGTCCTATCGGTTACAATGGTCAGCACGCTGTGGCGAAGGCGTTGCAGCATCGTCCGATGAAGTACACCGATACATATATTAATATGGAGCCTGGGCGCGTGGTGGAGAAGGAGTTCTATGTTGAGTTGTATCCTATCGAGTCGGAGGGTACTGGCTTCCAGCGCCCAATCTACACCGCGCTGGATATCTATAAGCCTTACGACGCCAACTCATTCACCGAGTTTGGCACTATCGTTGAGGAGAAGTACCGCTTTGCGAAGAATCGCTGGATTGACTTTGGCGGTGGCGCAGAGGGTTTCGATATGTATGAGCCTGCGCTGAATCGTGAGATTGTGATGGGCTGGTGCGGTCAGGCTGACTCGCCGGGCTATGCGTTGCAGGTGTTGTCGAAGCGCCTGAACGACCCCGAGATTGACGGTATGGTGCAACGCTCGATGGATTTCCTTTCGACCTATCCTGTGGATGAGATGTCGGGAATGTTCAAACTGCGTTACAACGGCTCGGGTTATCACGGCTCTGACCATGTCTCTTGCGGTCAGGCGATGTATAACTTTGCCAAGGCTATTGCTGCGGCTCGCAAGCATAGGAAGACCTACGACACATCGAAGTGGGAGGAGTTTCTGCGCAAGGCGTGTGATGGTCAGGCGCGTCGCATCCTTAATGACGGCTGGTCGCCACGCTCAACCGACGAGGCGTTCTACATTGCGCCGCTGGTGATTGCCTCTAAACTCTTCAAGAACAAGCAGTACCTCGCAGCAGCCGAGAAGGCGTCGCAGCTCTATGCCGACCGCCACCTGAAGATGAATGGTTGCTACTGGGGCGGCACGCTGGATGCCACCTGTGAGGATAAGGAGGGCTCGTGGGCTGCGTTCCAGGGCTTTATAAATATGTATGAGCAGACCAAGGAGCAGAAGTACCTCGACTGGGCGAAGCACGCGATGGATGTCTGCTTGAGTTATGTGGTGGTGTGGGATATTCCTCTGCCAGCGGGTCGCCTTGCCGACTACAACTTCCGCTCGACAGGCTGGACCGTTGTGTCGCCACAAAATCAGCATATTGATGTATATGGAGTGTTGTTTGCTCCCGAGGTATATCGTATGGGCGAGTATTTGAAGGATGAGCGTCTGTGCAATCTGGCAAAGGTGATGTATCGCACCTGCTTCCAACTTACCAACGCCTACGGCTCGCAGGGTGAGCAGTTGCAGCAGACCAACTTTGCCCAGCACGGTGATATGAGTAATGTCTATAAGTTGCGTGGCGGTTACTCCGAGGGTTGGACAGTATTCTGGATTACGGCGCACTTCCTGAATGCAGCGGCGCGCTTCCAAGAGATTGGTGTAGAACCATAAGGTATAAAAAAAGTGACGAGAAAACCTCGTCACTTTTTTTATCTCTATATCTCTGCTCCTAAAACAAATCCTTCCAGATGTAGAACATCATAAAGCCACCCGCAATGAGTTTGAAGCCTGTGCCGACGAAGAACGAGAGCAGCGAGCCGAAGCCCACCACGAGAGCCTTGTCGAGCGGTTGCTTCTGGTGGAGTATCTCGCCCACTACAGCCCCCACGAAAGGGCCTGCTACGATGCCCAGAGGGCCGAAGAACAAGCCCACCAGCACGCCTACGGTTGCACCCGTGATGCCCGCCTTTGAGCCGCCGAATACCTTGCTGAAGTAACCTGGCAGGATGTAGTCGATGAGGATGAGTACGATGGAAATCGCACCCCACAACCACAACTGACCGCCGGTAATCTCGCCGCCCGTGTGCAGGAAGGCGCATACCATACCCGCAAACGAGAGCGCTGTGCCTGGCAGGATGGGAAGCACTGCTCCCAGCAAGCCCACGACGCCACACACGATGGCGCTTATAGCCCAAAATGTATCCATCGGCTACTTTACCAGGTGGTTAGTTGCCGAGTCGGGGAAGATTACCCAAGGCTTGAAACTCTTTGCCTCCTCGAAGTCGAGCAGGGCGTACGATACGATGATTACCAGGTCATCAACAGCCACCTTGCGTGCTGCCGCGCCATTGAGGCAGATGCAGCCGCTGCCGCGCTCGCCCTTGATGATGTAAGTCTCGAAGCGCTCGCCGTTGTTGATGTCGAGAATCTGAACCTTCTCGCCCTCAATCATATTTGCAGCGTCCATCAAATCCTCGTCGATGGTGATGCTGCCCACATAGTTTAGATTAGCCTGCGTAACTCTTACGCGGTGAATTTTTGATTTTAATACCTCAATCATCATGGCTATTTGATTCTAATGTTGTCAATAAGTCTGATATCGCCTGCCTGCACAGCGATGCAACCCTGAATGCGGTTGCTCTCCTCCCACGATGTCACCTGCTGCAACGAGAGGGCATCCACAGCCTGGAAGTAGATTACCTTGAGGCAAGGGTTCTTCTCGACCTCGGCGATGACCCACGCGGTGAGGTCGGCTGGCGAGAGCGAAGCCATCTTCTCGGCGCACTGCGATATTACCTCATAGATGTGAGGTGCTGCGGCGCGGTGAGCCTCGTCAAGAAGCGTGTTGCGCGATGAGAGCGCCAAGCCGTCGGTGTCGCGGATGATGGGGCACTCCACAATCTCGATGTCGAGCGCGAGTTGCTCACACATAGCCTTGATGACGGCAATCTGCTGGAAATCCTTCTCGCCGAAGTACGCCTTTGCAGGGTTCACGATGTCGAACAGGCGGCTCACCACCTGCGCTACGCCGTTGAAGTGACCTGGGCGGGTAGCGCCCTCCATCACCTTGTCCACCTGACCAAAGTCGAATTGGCGTGTGTCTGGCTCGGGATATATCTCCTCGACCGAAGGCATCAGCACATAGTCAGCGCCCGCAGCCTCAAGTATGGCGGCGTCAGCCTCGGGTGTGCGAGGGTAGTTTCTCAAATCGTTTTTATCGTTGAATTGAGTGGGGTTTACGAATACACTCACCACCACTGTCTTGCACTCTCGGCGCGCCTTCTCGACCAGTGAGCGGTGACCAGCGTGCAGTGCGCCCATCGTTGGCACGAAACCTACGCCAGCGCGGTCGAGCGCAGAGAGTTCTTGTTTGAGTTCGTTTACTGTGTAAAAAGTTTTCATTTTTATAGACTTTTAATACTATAAAGTCGTGGCAAAGTTATATAATTATATCGGAATTTGAAATAATCGTTGTGCAGAAAATCTACATAAAGAAAAAAGTTCCCCCATTTGGAGGAACTTTTTTGCATAAACTGTTTACCATTCGCCAAGTAATGGCGTGGGGTTACTCAAAAGTATGAGTGAAAGTTGTTTCAAATGTCTCGCCGTTTATAGTCATCTCAAGAGTAAAGGTATACTCACCTGCCTTTTCGGGCTGTGAGGCGAAATTAATAGTTGTGAATTTATTTTTCAATGATATCAACTTTGTTTTTTCTGCATTTAGATCTTCAAAACACCATGAAAAACTATCAACATCTTGCTCGTTTGGTAGATTTTCAGCATAGGGCTGATATCCGTTTTTAATGAAATTATAATATGATTTATAATTCATCTTAACAATGTCATCCAATGGTGCGCCTGCGGGATGTTCATCATCAAAATTATTATTGCATACTATCGAAATATCATCAATTGGATAAGCAAGGGCTGGATGCAAACCTGCTTTAACTGCACCTGTATAGTATATATCGCCATACAACTCTGAAAATGTTTTCACCTTATCATTATACTTGTACCCATCCCCTCTGAAGGTGGGATAAATAGTTCCATTAAATTCTACAAGAAAAATATCACTTATAGGAATAACTTTTATACTTGATGGAACGATATAATCTGACACATAGTGAGGCGATGAAGTATAACTATTTTGAAGCTTATCATTTCTTTCCTCACAACTAAACATCGTAAAGGCTATAAGAACTGCTAAAAATAACTTTTTCATATTTGACTAATTATTGTTTGTGTAATCTTTTACGCAATAAAGTTATGAAAACTTTTTGGAATAAACAGATAATTATGTAATATTTTGTGAATGAATTTCGGCGTTTTTTTTCAAATTTTCTTTTGATAGTAAGCACTTTTTTTTGAGAGATTGCCACGCTCGCTGGGCTTGCTCGCATTGACGCCGAGGGGTGTTGGGGTGGGCATAAAAAAACTGCCCAACTCGAAAGTCGGGCAGCAGGGGTTGGGGGGATATACCTTTAATTTATAGAGGGCAGGAATGACCACTCCTTTGAGTAGTGCATCATCTGCTCGATGTAGTCGCTCTTTGCGATGAGTTTCACATCCACAATCTCGCCATCCTTCTCAATGAGCTCGTAGTCGGGGTTCACAAAACCGCTGTATGGCTCGATACCGAGGTTGCCGTAACGCTCCAAAACCTCCTTGTGAAGGTCGTAGTCAATCTTCACGGCGTAGTCCTCTACCAACTTGCGGCCAGCCTCGTAGTCGCCAGTCGATTTGATGCGCTGAACCTCGAAAAGCAACTCGCCAAAGAGTTTGCGAAGTGCCTCAAAGTCGTTCACAACGATGTAAGACTTGCCATCCTGCTTTACCCACTCGATGACATTATCCTTCTTGCCCTTCTCGTAGCACCACTCGGCGATGAGTTTGCGGTTACGCATATGCGACTCCTCGACATTCTTGCCAAGTTCGATGCGCGAGAACTGGGTCATCATACCATTCATAATATAGGTAGCATACTGCGCCTTGGCAACATCCAACGATGGAATCAAGCCAATCTCAACCATCTTTGGGTCGCCCAGGTAGTAAAGACCGAAGAGGTCGGCGCGAGTCTCCTCCAATGTAGAGGTGTAGCTCTTCAGTTCGCCACCCTTAACGCCAGGAGCCAACTGACCCGAGCCGTGACCCAAACACTCGTGCAGGTCGGTGTGGAGGTCGTCGCCCAACTTGCCGTGCTCCTTGATGCGGGCGCGGTCCTCCTCGCGGAGCATAAACTCCTCGTTGAAGCCGTTGCCCTGCGCCGCCTTGCTGTATGCGTAGGTGATGTTGTCGATAGTGACCGACTTTGAGCCGTACTCCTTGCGAATCCAGTCGGCGTTAGGAAGGTTGATGCCGATAGGGGTTGCAGGGTAGCAGTCGCCACCGAGCATCGCTACGGTGATAACCTTTGCCGATACGCCCTTCACCTCCTTCTTGCGGAAGGCTGGGTTGATAGGCGCGTTATCCTCAAACCACTGGGCATTAGCCGCGATAATCTGTGTGCGGCGGCAAGCGAGGCTATCCATAAAGTTCACTGTACCCTCCCAGGATGCCTTGCGGCCGAGTGGGTCGCCGTAGTCCTCGATAAAACCATTCACGAAGTCAATATTTGATGAGTTGTCGCCCACCCAAAGCACATTGTAGCGGTCGAACTCGCGGAGGTCGCCCGTGCGGTAGTAGTTCACAAGGGCGTTGATGATGCTCTTCTGTGGCTCGTCGGCTACCTGTGCAGCCTTCTCCAACCAAAAGACAATCTTCTCGATAGCGGCAGAGTACATTCCGCCCATCTTCCACACGCGCTCAACGATATTGCCCTCGTTGTCCTTTACAAGTTTTGAGTTCAGGCCGTAGGAGATTGGGCGTGGGTCGTTCTCGTCAATCATCTCGGCGTAGAACTTCTCTACCTCTGCCATAGTGACACCCTCGTAGTAGTTGCAAGCCGACTCTGTGACCATATCCACGCCGTCGGTCTGGTTGAGGCGCACAGCGTAGAGGTTTTCATCGAAGATGATGTCAAGCAAGAGCGACTTCTCGATAGGCAACTCCTTGGCGTACTTGTCCACCTGCTGGGCAAACCACTCGCGAGAGAACTCGGGGCGGAACTTGTCGTTAGAGTAGTGGTGGTGGATACCGTTGGCAAACCACACCTTCTTCAGGTACTTCTCCATAGCCTTCCAGTCGGCAGACTCCTTGTCACCCTCGTAGGCGGTGTAAATCTGCTCCAGGGCGCGGCGAACGGTGAGGTTGTACTTGAAGTTCTGGTCGAAGAGAATATCACGACCGCACTTTGTAGCCTGCGCGAGGTAGTAAACCAAAAGTTTCTGATTCAGTGGCAGGTTCTCGAAGCCTGGGACCTCGTAACGCAAAACCTTGATGTCGTCGAAGCGATCAACAATCCAAGGCTGCTCGCCCTGCTGTGCCTGGCAACCCTCGGCAGGCTTGTTGCCGCACGATGAGAACGATAATGTTGTTATAACCATAGTTGTCGCAATTAAGATTGCAGTTTTCATTTTCATAACGCAAATAGTCGTTTAAGTTAAAATTACGGGTCAAAGTTATCGAAAAAAACCTAAACAACTCATATATATGCACAAAAAACAAGCAGATGACACGCTTTTTGGTGAAATCTGCTTGCTGTGGGGGTGTTTCGGGGGTTGTGCCCGCGCTTTTTAGAGTTTGCAGTTGGCGCTGCGAGCCTCAAACCAAGGGTTTCTTAAGTCCTCCTTGTTGTAGCACAGAGCCTTGCCGTCGGGATAGGAGAGGGTGCTTCCGCCCGCCTCCGAGAGAATCAACTCGCCCGCCGCAGTATCCCACTCGTAGGTGTTGGTGGTGCGGATGTAGTAGTCGATAGTGCCCTCCGCCAGGAGACAGAACTTGTAGGAACTGCCCTGCTCGATGAGTTGCAGGTCGGGGTGCTCGGCACGCATCTGGTCGATGCGCTGGTGAGTCTCGGGGGTCTGGTGAGAGCGCGACACCGCCACACGAAAACCCTCGTGGGCAGCCGACGCCAGTGGCAGCCGCTCCAACTTATCCTCAATCTGGCCCTGACTCAATGCCGACTCCTCCGCAGGCTCGACATTGCTGATGAGGTATGCGCCCAAGCCCTTCGCCGCCACATACATCTTGCGGTGGTAGGGGACATAGAGCGCCGAGGCGATACACTCGTTGTTCATCACAAGGGCGATATTGACGGTGAACTCGTTGTTACCCTTGATAAACTCCTTCGTGCCGTCCAGCGGGTCCACGACAAAGAACATCTCCCAGTTGCGGCGCTCGTCGTAGAGCATCTCGCGACCCTCCTCACTCAACACTGGAATGCGAGTAGGACCCAGGCACTCCTTGATGGTGTTGTGCGCCATCCTATCGGCGATGGTGATGGGGGTGTGGTCGCTCTTGAGGTTGATGTCGTAGTCGTCCTTCTTGTAGATTTTCATAATTGCAGCACCCGCCCTGACCGCCGCATTGAAGCACTGCGGCAGGAGGTACTCCCTGATTTGTCTATCTAAAACTGTTTGCTCGGTCATTTATGTTGTGTTTTTTTGTTTCTTTCGTAAAGATACGAAGAAATTATGAAATATTGAATTTTCTGACCGAAAAAACTTTACTATTTTACCTTTCTGATATAACAGTGTCCGTAGTGAACATTTTTCATCCTCGCGGCAGGCTATGGCGTAGCGCGCAGCGGCTGTCGAGAGCACTATCGTGGCGGCTACGCAGGCGGCAACGAGCGCACCCATAAGCAGCGCCGTGATGGTGAGGAGCGAGAGCGCAGATGTGATTAGGATGCAGAGTGTGAGCGTGTTGCCCTCGTCGCATCGGTCGGCAAGGGCGAGGTAGAGCAGTCGTTTACTCTCGGCGGGGTATTGCTCAACAAGCGAGGGCGAAAAACCTCCGCGCTCGACGAGCGGGTCACGCTGGAGGATGTAGCACGGGGCAGAGCCGTCGCAGAGGATTAGTTCGGCGTCGCGGTTGCTCTCGTCGGTGAGCGTCAGCGCAAGGGTGGCAAGAGCCGAGCGGCGCAGGTGGGTCGTGCCGCCGAGGGGGATGATGTGGTTGTAGGAGGATGCGTTGAGTGCCACATTGAGTGCTTCGCAGGGGTTCTTCACCGCCGAGTCAATCACCAGCAGATGGCGGTAGCCGCGCTGGCGTGAGCGGTAGAGGGCATTCACATCGGGCGCGGGGGTCTCCTGCGGGTGGGAGTTATTGACCCTCACCATCTTGTAGTGGCGGATGATTTGGCGGAAAACATCCCCTTGCAGGGCGGGGTTGATGGCTACGATGACCTCGAAGCGGCAATGCTCGCAGTCGAGCAGTCGCTGGATATGCTCCACCTCGGTGGGCTCGCAGCAGAGTATCGAGCAGCCGAAGAGGTCTGCCGAGGAGTTGCCGTGGCGGGCGGAGAGGTGCAGAAAATTCTGGTGACTGGCAGCCGTGGCGTGGCGGTGGGTCTGCACGATGATTGCGACGGTGAAGGCAAGGAGCAGCAGGAGCGTGATAAGTGACATTGCGGCAAGGTTTTTTAGGTGTGTGCTAATTCTCGTTTGTAGGAGGCTATGAAGCGCTTGGCGTAGTCGCTCTCGGGCTGGGCGAGGAGCGATTGCAGTCGCTGGGGCGAGTAGCCCTCAAGCGAGAGATGACGGCAGAGTGCCTTGCGCTGGGGTGTGGACATCGAGGCGAGGCGCTGACGGATGGAGTGGCGGTGGAGCGAGCACTTCAGCGTGGCGAGCGTCAGTATGGCGTCATCCACAACACGCAGGTCGGGGCTTTGGGCGGTGAGGTCGTAAATCTGTCGTGATACGATGTCGAGCGAGAAGGTACGCACGATAGCCAGCCCCAGGATGTTGAGGTTGGGGCAGGGGCTCTCCAGCAGTGGCTCGATGGCGAGGGGTAGTGCTCCGCGTCGAAGGAGCATTATGATGTGCATAATGTCGAATGGTTGCAGGTCGAAATCAATCTGCGAGAGTGTTGCGACAGCCTCCCTGGGTGAGGTGCAGAGGCGTGCAATGAGGGCGCAACTACGCAGCCCAGGGTGGGCGGACTGCATCGTGCGCTCAAGCATCGTGGAGTGTCGCTCGGTGGTGGAGATAGTACCCAGAAAGAGCAGATATTTGCTCCGCTTGAGGGGTGAGCGGCGCTTCAGGCTTGAGATGATGAAGGGCTCAAGGTGGTTTATGCGGGCTATCTGGCGGATAAGCGACGAGTCGATGTCATAACTATGGCTGACGATGGTGTGCAGCGCCTCGAGCATAGCGGTGCGCTCGCGGCTGGTGGTGGCACGAGGCAATGGGGGTTGTCCGTTGCAGAGTGTGGCGGCGGATACTTCGCGGATGTAGTTAAGGCGCAGTCGCGTGAAGAGTTTGCGACGGCGCAGGATGATGAGTGTCGCTGCGGCGTAGTAGAACGCAAGGGCGAGCACGGCGACTATATATATTATATATATCATTGATACTGACTATTTTTCTTCAGCGTGGCCGATGCCTTTGCACGCAGACGCGAGAGGCAAATCGGGAAGGTCATATATTGATCAACGCCCATCTCCAGCAGGCTCAGGATGGTCTGCTCGCTCTGCTGCCACGAGATGACATAGATGGTGGGCAGACGCTGGGGCGTGGGGCGCAGACGGCTGATGAGTTCCGAGCCGCAGAGCAGTGTCGAGGCGCGCAGGATGATGACAAGGCACGGGCGGAGCGTAGAGGACAGTTCGATGGCCTGCTGGGGCGTGGCGCAACAAAAGATGTTGCAACCAAGGTCGGCAAGTGCCCCCTCGATGATAGCGGCGATGTCGCGCGAGGGCGAGAGGATGAGTATGTTGTTAGGCTCCATAACTGGTTGTTTTGCCGCAAAAGTCAAACGAAAAATGTGCCAAAGCGTAAATTATTGAAAAAAAAGATGGTTTATGTTTGCGATGAGAATAAATTGTTGTATATTTGCACGCCGATTTTAGGCAAAAATGTAATTTATATTAAGAATAATGTACGTTATAGTAGAGATCGCAGGTCAGCAGTTTAAGGCTGAGAAGGGTCGTAAGCTCTATGTTCACCGTCTTCAGAACGATGTAGAGTCGTCAGTGAGCTTCGACAAAGTCCTGCTTGTAGACAACGACGGTCAGGTAAAGGTAGGTGCACCTGTAGTAGAAGGCGCCTCAGTTAAGTGTAAGGTCTTGAAGCACCTCAAGGACGATAAGGTCTTGGTCTTCAAGAAGAAGCGTAGAACGGGTTATCAGAAGTGCAACGGTCACCGTCAGTACTTGACTCAGATTCTCGTGGAGGATATTGTTGCATAATTAAAAAGTTTAGAGAAAATGGCACACAAAAAAGGAGTAGGTAGTTCAAAGAACGGCCGTGAGTCAGAGAGCAAGCGACTCGGTGTAAAGCTTTTCGGTGGTCAGTTCGCTAAGGCTGGCAACATCATCGTTCGTCAGAGAGGTACAGTACACAACCCAGGTAACAACGTGGGTATGGGTAAGGACCACACACTTTTTGCATTGGTTGACGGTACAGTTGAGTTCTGCAAGAAGTCTTCTGGCAAGTCTTACGTAAGCGTAACTCCTCTTGCTGAGTAGTTTGCGAGCATCGTAAAGCACTTACAACAAAACAGCGGGATCTTTTCGGGTCCCGCTTTTTGTTTGTCTAAATACGTCTGGCTTGTTCTTTTGGCATCTGATTAAGGAACTTAGGGAATTTAAGGAATTTAGGGAGTTTAAGGAAAGCTCTCCTTAATTTCCTTAATCTCCCTAATTTTGAATTACCTAAGCCTATTTAGCCTCGTGGTCGATATCGCACGATGAGCAGTTGCCGTGGCAACCCAGGTCGGCGCAGTCTGTTCCTGTATCCTCGCGTGACTCCTGCACAGCGCACTTGATGCCCAGGCGTTGCATATTCTTGTTGGTGGCAATCTCCGAGTCGATGTCGTGGCCCTTGAAAATCTGCGTCAGCGACATTCCCAGGAAGAAGAAACCGACGAGTAGAACTGATGCTCCGATGACGATTAAAATTGTCGAAAAGGTTGCTCCCATAGCGAGTTATGCAATTAAAAAGTTTAGTTTTGTTGAATTTTCATCGACAAATTTATATATTTGTATGTTAATTTGCAAAAATGTGTACTTTTTGCTCACTGTATAGTTCGTAATTGGGGGCAAAATGTGCAATTAGATTAGATACTATGAAGATAGTTATATCGGGAGTTGGTGAGATGGGTAGCCACTTGGCTCGTATGCTGAGTGGTAATGGCCACGAGATTACCGTCATCGACAGCGACCAGAAGCTGCTCAACGAGGTGGATAACCTTGCCGACCTTATCACCATCGAGGGCGACACCACTGCCTTTGCCGTGTTGCGCAAGGCGGGTGTGCGTCGTTGCGACCTCTTTATTGCCGTAAACCACGACGAGAATCAAAATATCCTTGCCGCCATTATGGCCAAGCAGTTGGGTGCTAAGAAATCTATCGCTCGTATCGACAACAACGAGTATCTCGAGCCTAACAACAAAGAGATGTTTATCGATATGGGTATCGACTACCTCTTCTATCCTGAGCAGGTAGCAGCCAAGGAGGTGGCCAACCTGCTGGGTTATACTACCACCGCCGACTATGTTGACTTCTCGGGAGGCTTACTCTCGCTTGTGGTCTTCCGTCTGGAGCCCACCTCTCCGCTTATTGGTCGTAAGTTGATGGATTTGGCTGTTGATGGCTCTATCACCGAGTTCCGTGTGGTTGCTATGACGCGTGGCTCGCAGACTATCATTCCACGTGGTCAGGATGAGTTCTTTGAGGGAGATATGGTCTATATCATTGCCCGTAAGGATGTGGTTAAGGGTGTCTCGGAGCTCTCGGGTCAGAAGAGTGTCGAGGTCAAGAGCTTGATGATTCTGGGTGGCTCACGTATTGGTGTGAGTGTTGCCGAGGAGCTGCAGGAGCAGATGGATGTCAAGATGGTGGAGTATAATGGCGAGAAGGCATATCGTCTTGCCGAGCGCCTCGATAAGACCCTTATTATCCACGAAGATGGCCGTAAGCTCGATGCTATGCTCGAGGAGGGATTGGCCTCTATCGATGCTTTCCTTGCCGTTACAGGCCGTAGTGAGACCAATATCCTGGCGGCTATGCAGGCCAAGCGTATGGGTGTGAAGAAGGTTATCGCCGAGGTCGAGAATCTCAACTACATCTCGCTGGCCGAGAGTGTGGGTATCGACACCATCATCAACAAAAAACGAGTTTCGGCATCAAATATCTTCCGCTTCACCATGTCAACCGATGTGCAGGC
>JAFZFR010000085.1 GCA_017555805.1 Alistipes sp.
CATTGTCTGCACCTTGCTCAACTCCGCAGGGTTTGGCGTAAAGTCCAGGCCACTGCCAGTCAAATCCTGGATGTAAGGTGTGATACCCTCGCCATAGATACCGTTGAAGTAGAGTGTGAACATATCCAGAATAGAGATGCGACCGCTCGCCTGCACACCCCAACCAAAGAGGCTGGTATTCTCGCCCGTAGTGTTGTTGTGAAGATACATATTTCGCAACACCGCCGAGGCGCGGACATGGCTCTGACGCTCTGGACCCCAAGCAAACTCAACATACAAAGGCACATCGGGCACACGCTGCGAGATAGGGCTGAAGGTCTCGCCATAACTACCACTCACGACTGGCATCTCCAACGCTGCACCAATGGTCAGGTGCTTCTGGAAGAAGGAGTGCTCGTAGCGTAACATAGTGGCAAAGTTGAAGTTATAGGCATTAGGACCCTGATGGTCGATCGTCTCGGGCACAGCACGAAGGTCACAGAAGGTAGTCACATCACGACCTGCCGTAAAGCCAAGCATCGAAACATACGCCGAACGAAGGTGGGGCGTGTAACTGAACTGCGAGCCGCCACGGAAATCCATATCAATGTAAGCCACCACAGGGCCCAGCGTGCGCGAGTTCACCACCGCCTTTGTGAAGATGCGCGAGGTAGAGGCATCCATCATCACTCGCTGACGGTTGGCATACGATGCCACCATCGGGATGTCGTAAGGGATGAAGTCGATGTTGTCCATCGCCCCCTTGAAGTCGTAACTTGTACGCAGACTCACATAACCGCCGATACCCAGCGCGAAGCGGTTGTTGTTGGTCGAGAAGATGAATTGAGGGTTAGGCGTCTGCTGGAAGCCCTCGCGAGCCGTAACCTCGAACATCTCAAGGACGGTATTGGAGTCCATCTGCTGCTCGACCAGCATATCATACCTGTTCTTGTGTCGTCCGCCGCCATCCTCCGAAATCATCATAAACACCGTTGGTTGATACTCCTCCATAGAGCCTTGAGCCGACACACCCATAGCACCGAGCAGCAGGGCAACCAACAAAACTAAATGTCGATTTGTTTTCATAACAAACACTTTTTGAAATTGTTATAACTATTAAATTTTTACTTTTCTGTGGCGAAGCATTGGCTTTTACTTTAGGATATTCAAATAAAAAGCCTAACTTTGTCTCACAAAACTTTTCACACTCCTTTCAAGGCAACTAATATGCCAAACGAGCGGAGTTGTGGAAGATAAAATTTCACCTATGACTTGGATTATTACGCTCTGCTCGATAATAATGGTGGGCCTGGATTACCTCACGCTCCAGCGTCTGTGCAGCGACGAACGAAAGCGTTGCTGGTGGATGGTGCTGCTGGGCATAATCGACACCCTGCCAACAAGCATCGGAGCGCCCACATATCTTTTTTCGGTGGACAACCAAATCGTCCTGCAAAAGGCTTACGAGTGGGCCTGCTTTGGCTATATGATTTTGGGTGTGGCACGCCAGCCAATCAACCTCGCTCTTTTGCTGGGCAAGAGCCGCGCGTTGCGTGCGACGGGCTTTACAGTAAGCGCAGTGGCGATGGCTATATTTATATATGGTGCGGTGGTGACGCGAACTGACTACAAGATTAACCACATCACCCTCACCTCAAACCGTCTGCCAGCATCGTTCGATGGCTACCGCGTGGTGCAGTTTACCGACCTGCACCTCGGCTCGCTGCTAAACCCCACGAAGGAGAGTGAGCGGGTGGTGGAGTTATGCAACTCGCTCGATGCCGATATGGTGGCATTCTGCGGTGACTTGACCCACATACGCCATAGCGAGGTGACGCCCGAACTCACCGACATCTTGAGCCGCCTGAAGAGCCGTGACGGCGTATATTCCGTTTTGGGCAACCACGACATCGGAGTATATGTGCGCGACTCAATCGCACTTCCGCCACAAGAGAACACACGCCGCGTCATCGAGGCGGAGCAGCAGATGGGGTGGCAGTTGCTTGACGACGCCACCGCCTACATCACGCGAGGCGAGGACTCAATCTCCATCACAGGCATCTCATTCTCACAGACCTTGCAGGAGGAGCGCCACTCGGCAAACCTTCCCGAGGTGGATTTCAGCCGCGCCTACGAGGGGGTATCGCCAGAGCATTACAACATCACGCTCTCGCACATCCCGCAACTTTGGGATAGAATACTCGAGTTGCATCCCACCGACCTCACATTGTCGGGTCACACCCACGCGATGCAGGTTGCCGTAAGGGTGGGGCAGCGCAGACTCTCGCCCGCCGCAATCATCTACAAGCGCTGGAGCGGACTCTACGACGAACAGGGGAAATACCTATATATTAATGACGGCATAGGCAATGTGATGTTCCCGATGAGAGTGGGTGCACGACCCGAAATCACGCTCCTGGAGTTAAAGAGCGGGAAATAGCATAAAAGAGCGAAATATCCCAGAAAATACATCTTGCAGATAGTCAGCGAGATAGCAGATAAGTCGAAAAATAATTGCAAAAAAGTTGTAAAAAATATTCGAAAAAATTTGCAGAATAAGATTTTTACACTACCTTTGCAATCGCAATCAGCAAACGGTGCGTTAGTTCAGCTGGTTAGAATACGTGCCTGTCACGCACGGGGTCAGGGGTTCGAGTCCCCTACGCACCGCCAAGAAAAACGACTTACAACAAAGTAGGTCGTTTTTTGTTTTTATTATTAACCTTAATGTGAGAAAGAATGAAAAGATTGTTACTTTTCTTTGCGACACTATGCGCTGTGTCGTGCGTATCGAAAGATGCACCAATCGTGCAGAATGACCTTCGTCAGCCTGCTGTACCCCTCATCATGATTGACCCAATGACCAACGCCTGGTCGTTTGATGACACCCTCTATGGTGGTCACATCGGTCATCGTGTGAAGAAGGTACACGAGTTTGTGGGCGCTATCCGCGTCGATGGTCAGATTTACCGCTTTATGGGTCTTGATGACTCTCCACGCCAGCCATTGGCAGGTATGTCGTATGCAGAGCCCTGGAGCGCGAAGTACACCTTCGAGAAGCCAGCAGAGGGCTGGGAGAAGCCTGGATTCAACGACAAGCGTTGGAACGAGGGCGAGGCAGCCTTCGGTACTCGTGGCGAGACAAATGTGAACACAAGATGGCGTACACACGACATCTGGGTGCGTCGCCAGGTGCAGATTGACCCCAAGGAGCTGGAGGGCAACCGCCTCTTTATCCACTATTCACACGACGACACCTTTACGCTCTATGTGAATGGTCATCAGGTTGTTAAAACCGACTACACATGGAAGAAGGACCAGTCGGTAGTGCTTTCTGACGAGGTAATCGCTTCGATGAAGGATGGCAACATCACCATCGCTGCACACTGCGAGAACCGCGAGCACGGCGGCTTGGTTGATTTCGGTCTTTATGTTGAGCGCGGTCGCGTGGAGGAGTTTGCACAGTGCGCCGAGCAGAAGTCTGTAAATGTGCAGGCTACACAGACCTACTACACATTCGAGTGTGGTAATGTGGAGCTCAACCTCACATTCTTCGCTCCATTCCTGATGGACAACCTCGACCTTATGTCACGCCCAGTGAACTACATCACCTACGATGTTAAGTCACTCGACGGCAACGAGCACGATGTGCAAATCTACTTCGAGGCTGCTCCAAACTGGGCTACATTCCTCGACAGCAACCCAACTGCGGTTGAGAACTACACAAAGAACGGCTTGAACTACACCAAGATGGGTCGCACCGAGCAGGACATCCTCGGCAGCGAGCGTCAGCCAACATACTACACCAACTGGGGTTATGTATATTTCGCAGCCGACAACGCTACATCATCTTACGGCGCTGGTGACCCTGTGGCTATGCGTGCAGCATTCACCGAGAGTGGTGCTTTGAGCAACAACGAGGGCGCAGCAAATGGCTATATGGCTATCGCAGAGAACCTCGGCAAGGGCTTGAACACTTCGGGTAAGATTATGGTTGGTTACGATGATATCATCTCACTTGACTACTTCGGCACACGCCTCCGCCCATACTGGAACCGCAACGGCGACCGCACAATCGAGCAGGAGTTCGAGGCGGCAAACGCAGAGTACGCACAGTTGAAGAAGGAGTGTACAAAGTTCGATTACTCTCTTATGCAGGATGCACAGCGCGTAGGTGGTAAGGAGTACGCAGAGTTGTGTGCATCGGTATATCGTCAGGTTATCGTGGCTCATAAGTTGATGGAGGCTCCAGACGGAACACTTCTATTCCCATCGAAGGAGATTTCGAGCGGCGGCTTCGTATCGACTGTGGATGTGACATATCCATCGGCTCCAATGTTGCTCTACTACAACCCAGAGTTGTTGAAGGGTCTTATCGAGCCTATCTTCTATATGAGCGAGAACGGCATCTGGAACAAGCCTTACCCAGCACACGACGCTGGTAAGTGGCCTTGGGCTTACAGCCAGGACTACGGCGAGGATATGCCTATCGAGGAGGCTGGTAATATGCTTCTTCTCTCGGCTCTCTTGACAAAGGTTGATGGCAACGCCGACTATGCAGCAAAGCACTGGGATGCACTCACAAAGTGGTCTGGCTACCTGATGGAGAAGGGTCTTGACCCAGCAAACCAGCTCTGCACCGACGACTTCGCGGGTCACTTGGCACGCAACGCAAACCTCTCTGTTAAGGCTATCCTGGGTATCGCTGCTTACGGCTATATGGCAGGTGAGATGGGCGACAAGGCAACCTGCAAGGAGATGATGGCAAAGGCGAAGGAGATGGCTCAGGAGTGGATGACACTCGCTGACGCTGGCGACCACTACTCACTCTCATTCGGCAACAAGGAGTCTTGGAGCCAGAAGTACAATATGGTGTGGGATAAGTTGATGGGCTGGAACATCTTCCCAGAGGAGGTGAAGGAGAAGGAGCTCGCATACTACCTCACAAAGCAGAACGAGTACGGCTTGCCACTCGACAGCCGCCGCAACTACACAAAGTCTGACTGGATTATGTGGACTGCGACACTTGCCAACGACCACGAGACATTTATGAAGTTCGTGCAGCCAATCTACGACTTCGCAAACGAGACCACCGACCGCATCGGTCTTACCGACTGGTACAACACCGACAGCAAGAAGCGCGTAGGCTTTGAGGCTCGTCCAGTACTCGGCGGTTTCTACATCAAGATGCTCGAGGAGAAGATTTCAAAGTAATCTTTTCTCATCAATCAATTTTCAGACTGCTAACCTCGCAAGGGTTGGCAGTTTTTTTGTTGCTCCAATCGTAAAACACAGGCGTTTCACGCCTGTATCTTCGGTGGCGTAACGCGCTTTGCGCGTCACCCCCGCCCGCCACCGAAGATAATATATCCTCATAGACAACAAAAAAGGTCACCATTCCAACGAACAGCGACCTTATTATACTTTTACTCCTCCGCTAAATACCTCTTCACTGAATCCTTAATGGCTTGAGAGAGGAAAGTAGGGACGGCATTTCCAATCTGTAGGTTCTTATCTCCGCGACTACCATAGAAGATATAACTATCGGGAAAACCTTGCAAACGCGCACCCTCGCGAGTCGTTAGCGGGCGCGCATCCTTTGGGTGGATACATCTTGACGATGATGGACAACCTAAATTTCGCGTGATAGTTGTACTTGGTTTGTTCCACCACAGACGGCAATAGCAATTTGCAAAACCACTCTTTGGACGCAACTCCTCCGCCACATCCTTTGGTGAGCCCCCATCTGGCAGAGCCTTCATTAGTGCAACCATATTCGGGTTATTCTTCGCCGTTTTATGCTCTGCAATCTCACCCACAAAACCTTCACGCATCATGCGCTGATACTCATTTTGAGGTTCGCAAGCGTAATGTGTAGCGCTCTCTCCCGACTGGATGGATGGCAAATCACCCAAAGCCTCTCCCAAGGTGATATAGGGTTTCAACCCACTATTTTCAGGCACTCCAAGTTCGGGATTATAATGCGTTGGAGCGGGGTAGACAAATGGTCGTTCGCTCAATGTGCCAACAAGGATTACTCGCTCGCGCATTTGGGGTGTGCCGTAATCAGCAGCATTCAGCACCTCCATATTCATATGATAACCAAGCGAAGCAAACAGTGAAATAATCTGACGAATCAACTCGCCACCCTGCATCGAGAGCAGACCCTTCACATTCTCAAAGATAAACAATCGTGGTTGCAACTCCTTGATTATGCGATAATACTCCTGAAACAACTTACCTCGCGGATCATCAATCAGGCGTTTTCCGACGGTGGAATATGCCTGGCAGGGTGGTCCACCCACGACGATATCAACATCACCCGCCTTGATACCCAAGTCCTGCGCAAGGTCCTGCAACGAGAAATCCTTAATATCTTTGTTGTACATCTTCACCGACGGATGGTTCAGCGAATATGCCATAGCCATAGGTTTCAAAATCTCATTTGCCGCCAATATCGTGAAATCGTCATCGTGGGCAAAGCCATAACTCAACCCACCAACACCAGCAAACAAATCTACAACTTTATAACCCATACCTATATAGAATATTAATTTACAAATTTAGCAAAACTTTAATTATATTCCAAAATGGAATATCGAAATATTTTACTTATATTTGCAAATGAAAACTTCTGACAAACAAAAAATCAAAAGAAAAATTGCTGTTAAACTTTACCAAGTCCGCAACGAGTTGGGTATAAAGCAGACCAATCTGCAGCAAGAGGGCATCATCTCTCAAAGTCACCTTTCGAAGATTGAAAACGGCGAGATGAACATCTCTGCAGTGATGCTTTATGCTCTGGCGCGCAGATATGGCAAGGATATTTCATTCTTTTTTGAATAACATAATACTTTGATTATGACCGAAGAACAGATTCTCAACACCTACACTCTCATCGAGAAGCACCACGACTCACACCTCAAGCAGCACGGAGTAAAACTCCCAAGACTCACGCTCGGAGGCAAGTACACAAAGGATGCTCTCACTCTGGTTTTTCTTGCACAGAACTACCCAGACACAAAGGCTGTGTCGAAGACAGAGCTCACAGAGTTCATTAAGCAGTACTATCCCGATGTGAACGATGTGCAGCAGGCACGCCACCTTGCAGCGCAGAAGGGTTGGTATATCCTCTCGGGCACACGCAAGGACAACAACTCACTCGGCATCAATGCGGGCGAATACAAGCTTGTATCGCTGGAGAAGTTCTATCCAGGCTTCACACACCAGAGAAGAGAGCTACAGGAAGGCGAGGATTTCTTTGAGGCTCTCAAGGCGCAGTATGACTATCGTTGTGCTACTTGCGGTTCGAAGGAGGGTGAACCTCACCGCTACTGGAAGAACACAACTACTGTACTCCAGATGGGACATATGGACCCCCAAAAGCCACTCAAGGAGGGCAACATCATCCCACAATGTGAGAAGTGCAACCGCCCCGACCGCAACTACTGGATTTATGATGCGAAGGGTCGTGTAGTAGGCATCGGCAACGAGAAGGTGGTGGACACCTGCACACCAGAGATGCAGAAGAAGATTTTCGATAGATTGAAAACCATTCTCAACAAGTAAACAACAAAGGGCTGTCAGCATAATGCGACAGCCCTTGTTCTTGCTATAGACGAACCGCTTTAGTCGTTAGGATAAGCGGCGATGAAGACATTGCGCTTGCGGAGTTCGTCCTGAACCTTGTGGAGTTCGCGCAGCGATACGCGACCAACGACATACTTATAGTTGTCGGAAATGTAGTTCTCGCTCACTGACTCAAACTTCACCAGGTCGAGGTCTGCGTAGTCCTGATAGCGGTAATATACGCGGAATGAGTGGTCGAGCGTGTACTCTGGCATCTGCGAGTCGTTACGCTTCTTGTACTCATATTTGTAGTCGTAGAGACAAGCGGTGATGTCGCTCAACACAGCCGAGCCGGTAGGGTAGCCACCTGCACCACGACCGAACATAAACTGTTTGTCGTAGAACAAACCCTTGATTACCACGCCGTTGAACTCATCCTCGACGCTATAGATATACTTGTTACGAGAGATAAGTTGTGGCATCACGCACATAATGAGTTTGTTACCCTCCAACTTCTCAACATGGGCAACCAACTTGAAGCGGCGCTCCTTCTCGTTCGCGAAGCGAATATCCTCGTCACCCATGTTTGAGATACCGTAGGTGAAAATCTGCTCTGGCGCTACATACAAACCGAAGGCGTGGATGGTAATGATAATCAACTTAAAGAGCGAATCCCAGCCGTCGATATCGAGTGTTGGGTTGCTCTCGGCAAAGCCCAAATCCTGCGCCAACTTAAGGGCGTCGGCGTAAGACATCTTCTCGTTAAAAATCTTCGAGAGGATGAAGTTTGACGAGCCGTTCAAGATACCCTTAACAGATGTCAAAAGGTCGTTGTCGTAGTACTCCTCGAGGTTACGGATAACTGGGATACTACCGCAAGCCGATGCATCGTAGAGCAGAGCCACATTGTAGCGAGCCTGCAACTCGATGAGTTCCTCGATGTGGTGTGCCAACATCTTCTTGTTGCCCGACACAACGGGCAACTCCATCTGCAAGGCGCGCTTCACGATAGTGTAGGCAGCGTCGGCATCGTCAATCAACTCAACGATGAAGTTGATGTCTGGGTCGTTGAAGATGTCATCGGGATTGTTGGTGAACTCTGCCTCCACAGGGCGAGCCTTGGTGATGTCACGCACACAGATGCGCTTAATCTCAACATTCTTCGAGCCGATACGCTTCAACACATCGTAAAGACCTGTGCCGACAGTACCGAAACCAAAGAGTCCAATGTTTAATTTCTTTCCGTTCATAGATATATCTGTTTTTCGTTATTAGTCCTTCAAAAAGTTGAGGATAATCTCGTTAAGTTGCTTGTGCTCAACCAAGAAGCCATCGTGACCAAAGTCGGAGTCAATCAGGTGATACTCCACATTTGGGATGTTCTCCACAAGGATTGTATGATCCGAGGGTGGGAACAAGATGTCGGATGTGATTGCCACCACAAGGCTCTTTGAGCGAATCTTCTGCAACTGCTCCTCCACCGTACCTCTGCCGCGACCCAGGTTGTGAGAATCAACAGCCTGCGAAAGGCGATAGTAGGAGTAGGCGTTAAATCGACGGCGCAACTTCTCGCCCTGATAACGCTGATACGATAGCACTCTGCGCTCGAAGCCAACCTCGTCGGGTTGGGCATCCTCCTGCGTCTTATCGTACGCCATACCGCCACGATAACTCAACAAAGCGATGCTTCGCGCCGTAGCCATACCCGCTGCACCTGCCTCGTCAGTGCGCTCGCCGTAGGTGGGGTCGCCCTCGATTGCCATACGCTGGCTCTCGTTGAACGCCGACGCCCAGGGCTTGGTGCGAGGGGTTGTTGCGATGAAGGCTGCACGCTCGGCAAAGTCGGGCTGCATAACACTCCACTCAAGACACTGAAAGCCACCAATAGAACTACCGATGAGCAACTTAACGCGCTTGATACCGAGATGCTCCGCCAGCAACTGATGACAGCGCACCATATCTCTTACGGTCACTCTTGGAAAGTCGCCATACCACTTCTCGCCTGTTGCGGGGTTTATCGAGTGAGGTCCCGTAGTGCCATAGTGCGAGCCGAGGAAGTTGGCGCACACCGTAAAATACTTCTCGGGGTCAAGGAAGCAACCGCTCTCAACCGTATGAGGCCACCAGTCGGCGACATCCGAGTTAGCCGTCAGGGCGTGGCACACCCACACCACATTCGACGAGTCGGCATTGCGTTCACCGAAGGTGTCGTAGGCTATCTCAAGCGAGGGCAACACCTCGCCCGACTCCAGCGTAAAGGGATGATTATAGTGATAAACTTGTGCCATTGTTTTAGCCGCCTAATAAAAATTTACTCCGCCGCAGCAAATGCCTGCTCGAAATCCTCGATGATATCCTCTACATTCTCCAGTCCGAGCGAGATACGCAAAAGGGTAGGCGTTACGCCCGCTGCCTTCAAATCAGCCTCCGAGAGTTGCTTGTGGGTAGTTGATGCAGGGTGAGTGACAACCGTAATAGAGTCGCCAATCATAGTCATATTACCCGCCAACTTCAACGCCTCCACGAAGCGCACTGTGCTGTCAAGGTCGCCCTTCAACTCAATTGTAAAGACGCTCGACGAACCGTAGCGATAATACTTCTGCGCGTTCTTATATCCTGCATGGTCCTCAAAGCCCACGAAACTTACACGCGACACCTTTGGGTGCTGACGGCAGAACTCCGCCAAACGCCAGGTTGATTCCACCTGATGCTTCACACGCAGTGACAAAGTCTCAAGACCCACCAGCATAAGGTAAGCATCGAAAGGCGATGGGCAGCAGCCCAAGTCACGCAAACCATCCACACGACACTTAACCACGAAGGCCGCATTGCCGAACGCCTCGTAAAGGTTCAAGCCGTGGTAGCCCTCCGATGGACCATCAATCTGTGGGAACTTGCCGTTAGCCCAGTTATAGTTACCGCCATCGACGATGATACCGCCCATAGCCGTACCGTGGCCATTAATCCACTTCGTAGCAGAATCTACAACGATATTAGCGCCCCACTCGAATGGGTTGCACAAGTAACCAGCCGCACCAAAGGTATTATCCACCACAAAAGGCACATCCTTGCGCTTCGCCAACTCCGCCAGCGCCTGCAAATCGGGCACATCGCAAGTAGGGTTACCCATACTCTCGGCATAAATCATCTTGGTATTCTCGTCGATGAGAGCCTCGAAATCCTCAGCCTTCTCGCTCTTGGCGATGCGTACCTCGATACCCAACTTACGCAACGAGATGCGAAACTGGTTGTAGGTACCACCATAGAGGAAAGGCGATGCCACGATATTCTCACCAGCCTGCGCCAAAGCGGTAACGGTCAAAAGGATAGACGACATTCCCGATGACACAGCCAATGCGCCCACAGCGTTGTAGAGTGCTGCCACACGCTCCTCGTAAGCCGCGGTGGTAGGGTTGTGAAGGCGAGTGTAGATGTTGCCACCTTCGCTGAGTTCGAAGAGTTTTGCCGCATAGTCGCAACTCTTGAAGTGGTAGGCCGCCGTAGGGTAGATTGCTATACCGCGTGAGCCCGTTGCGTCGATATGATAACCGCCGTGTATCTGCTTTGTTTCAAAACGAAGTTTCTTTTCTGACATAATAATTTTTGTTTGCGCCAACCCCAAGGGGTTGAATGAGGTTTATATCACGCAAATATACATTATATAATTGAAAATTCAAAATTTAGAATTCAAAATTAAAGGGTTTTGCGTGTATGTCATTCATCTTTGGAGGCGGGGGGAGGCTTTGCGCAGTGAGTCACCGAAGATACGCATCGTGCCGATGCAAAATAACAAGCAGCCGAATAGATAAATTTCAATTATTCACCCCTCAAACCAATAATTTTACTATCTTTGTTATCAAATAACCCAACAACAAATAACCAGACAACAACTATGAGAATCACGATTATTTTACTCTGCCTGCTCGCTGCTTCGTGCACGCCAAAGGATAGGGTGGGCGAGCCATACCGCGGCTGGCGCGAGGGCGAACTCGACATCCACCACATCTACACGGGTCGCGGCGAGGCAAACTTCTTCATCTTCCCCGATGCCACAACTATGCTTATTGATGCGGGCGACTTCCAGGCTACGGTGCCTATGACCGACCCCAAGCCCGACCTCTCGCGTCGCGGTGGAGAGTGGGTGGCGCGATACATCGAAAGGGTGAACCCACACGCCAATGAGGTGGACTACTTTATGCTGTCGCACTTTCACGACGACCATATGGGTTCGGCAGACCTCGATGTGCCTATGACGGAGGGTCGTGGTGAGGATTACAAATTAGTCGGCGTGGCTGATGTGGGCGAGCACATCCGCTTCAAACATTTCTTCGACAGAGGCTATCCCGACTACGACTACCCAGTTAAAGTAAATCGTGATATACATACAGATAACTTCTTGAAATTCACCAACTACCACAAGCGCGCATTTGGCGCTACACAAGAGGCTTTCAGGGTGGGTGCCTACAACCAGATTGCACTACTTTACAACCCATTGCGCTACACCGAAGAGTTCTCAATTCTCAACCTTGCGGCCAATGGCGAGGTGTGGAATCAACACGAAGGCAGCACTACCCACTACTACGACCTGCACCCCGACAACACAGCCAACTACGGCAACGAGAACACCAGAAGCATCGCCTTCCGCATCGACTACGGCGACTTCTCATACTTTACGGGCGGAGATGTATCGGGTCACCTCAAGAACAGCGAGGGCGAGCGAGTGAACATCGAGGCAAAGGTGGGCGAGGCGTGTGGTGAGGTGGATGTCTGCAAGTGCAGCCACCACGCCTACCTTGATGCTATGCATCCCGACTTCCTGCGCCACACCCGCGCAAAGGCGTATATTGATGCCGTTTGGGACCAGTATCACACTCAACCTCAAATAATTGAGCGCATCCTGTCGCAAGAGATTTACGAGGGTGAAAGAATGTTCTACACGCAGTATATCGTCGAGAAGGCACGCCGCGAGCACGCCGACAAGGAGTGGATGAAGGGCGTCTGTCCATACGACGGGCACATCGTTGTGAAGGCGTACGACAAGGGCCGTAAGTTCAAGATTTACCGCCTTTCAGCCGAGGATGAGCAGATGATTGTGCAGGCAATTTATGGTCCGTTTGAGGCGAAATAGTGGACACAGACACAACAAAAAAGGGCTACCAATAGGGTAGTCCTTTTCTTTATTCCAAAGTAATCAAATTATTCAGCATCGCATAGACCGTAAGACCCGCAACAGACTTGATTCCAGTCTTATGAACGATGTTTTTGCGGTGGGAGATGACGGTATGGGGCGAGATATTGAGCGCATCGGCTATCTCCTTATTAGACAATCCTTTAGCCACCAGCACCAACACATCCTGCTCTCGCTCCGAGAGGTCGTGACTATCATCATAAGGGTTGGTCTCGTTCTGCTCCACAGCACGACGCAAGTTCTGCAATAACTGCTGGGGCGAGTCGTAGAGGTTCACAACGCTATCAAACTGGCGCATATAGGACTCCTCACGCACGGTGGTCATCAGCGCCACCAGCGCAACGCTCTTTAATTCAACCCACTGGGCGCGCATATTGGCGGGGGCATAACACTGCGACCCCACGACAACCATATCGGGCGCAACAACCCCAAAACGCGACACAAGCACCTCAAGCGACTCGGCGGCAAATACCACATCAAAATCAGCGCTTTGCGCGAGCAACGCACGCAGTCCCTCGACCACAATGGCAGAGGACTCGACTATGGCAACTCTAACCCTTCGCATCTTTCAACCTCCTCTCCACAACACGCGCCAACGGTGCCAATATCTTAACCTCGATAAGGGTATGCTTCGCCAAATCATCACTCAAACGGAACACCTCACACAGCAGCGAATAGCGCTCACGCATAGTGCAACTCTCGGGCAGATACTTTATCAGGATACTCTTTATATCGTCAATCTTATCGCAGATGTCGGCGTGCTCATCCATCGTGTGTGCCGCCTCGCAGGGCTCATCACAAAGTTCGCCCGCAGCCAGTCGCTCCACATAGGGAAAGAGACTCTTCTCCTCATACTCAAGGTGCGCCGCAACCTCCTTGCAATAACCCTCAAAGAAGCCACCAACGATACTCCTCTGCTTGGGCTCACACTGCTGCAAAAGGCGTTCAAAACCTCTTGCAATAGAGGGCAGGAACTCATGCAGATAGAGGCTGTGAGAGGCCCTTAAGTAGTTAATCAAACTCTTTAGGTCATCATTCCGTAAACGCTCTACATCAGGAAGATACTCCGCCGATGAATAGACTTGACACACCATCAGAAACAACTCCACCGAGATGCCATATCTTGAGCACAACTCCGCCACCGACACATCACCAAAAGGCAACTGCATATCGAGCCTTGCAAGCAGCGTCAGCAACCTGTGGTCGGCATCAATCAACTCCACAATCTTCATCTCCCGGGAGAAGATTACGCGGTTATTTCCATCGCGTTTGTAACTATTCATATTTTTACTTTTTCCTTCAGTATTGTATATCTTCGGCTTAGCGCTTCACCCGCCACCGACCCGAAGATAATTTTCCATCAAATGGAATATTTTATTCTAAATAACTCTCTTTCTACACTCCAATCAACATCGCCAGATGATATACTCCCCACGCTGCGAGCCACGCCAGAAGCGTGTTGTAAACCACCGAGAAGGCGGCCCATTTCCAGCCTCCAGCCTCTTGTGCGATTGCCACCACGGTAGCCACGCAAGGGAAGTACAACATCACGAAAATCATCATCGCCAGTGCCGCCGCACGCGAGTAGTTATGCGAGGCGATAAGGTGTTCCGAGAGGGTAGCGCTGTCGTGCTCGGCATCCTCCACCGAGTACAAAACACCCAGCGTCGATACCACAATCTCTTTCGCCGCCGCACCTGACAACATAGCCACACTCGCCCTCCAGTCCAATCCCAAAGGCTCCATCACTGGCTCACAGAACTTACCTATACGACCTAAATAAGAGCCCTCCGACTGCGCCGCCCGTGCGCTCTGCGCCGACTCATAGCCGCTCACATCCACGCGCGGATAGTAACTCAAGAACCATATTATCGTAGCCGCTACAAGTATCAGTCCACCAATCTTTTTCAGATACTGGGCACTGCGCTCCCACATATGTCGCAAGGTCGCCTTGAGCGTCGGTATGCGGTAGGGCGGCAACTCCATCACAAACGGCGTCTCATCCTCACCAAAGAGGAAACGACGCAACACTCGTGCCGTGGCAAACGCCATCACACAACCGAATAGATACAGTCCAAACAACACCACACCAGCACTCTCGGCGAAGAATGTACCCGCCAAAAGTATAAATACGGGAAGTCTTGCACTACAAGACATAAATGGGTTTATCAGTATGGTAATCAGCCTGCTACTGCGACTCTCGATGGTGCGCGTAGCCATAATGGCCGGCACATTGCAACCGAAGCCCATCACCAGCGGAATGAACGACTTGCCGTGCAGACCCGCCAGGTGCATCACCTTATCCATAATGAACGCCGCGCGAGCCATATAGCCCGAGTCCTCCATCAACGAGATGAAGAGATATAGTATCAGGATGTTGGGCAGAAAGACCGCCACCGAGCCCACGCCGCCGATGATGCCATCGACAATCAGATCCTTCAGCGCGCCCTCGCTCATCAGCGAGCCAACCAACTCACCCAACCACACAAAGCCCGACTCAATCCACTCCTGGGGATATGTGCCGAGCGTGAATGTGCTCCAGAACATCACAAACATCAGGAGCAGGAACAACGGAATACCGAGATATTTATTTGTCACGATGCGGTCAATGAGCGATGTGCTGCCGTCGCCCGCCTCGTTACTTCGCGTGAGGGTCTCTGCCAACGCACCTTCAATAAAACCATATTTCTCGCCCGAGATAGCGCTCTCAACATCCTCGCCGAGGTTTTCCGCAATCTGCACCACGCCTCTTGCCGCCTGCGTGCGCCACTCGCGATAGTGCTCCGCAGTGGAGAGCATATCCACCACAGCCTTGTCACCTTCGAGCAACTTAATCGCGCAGTAGCGCGGTGGAAAACACTTGGGCAACTCCTCCAGATGGCGTTTCATCATCTGCGAGAGTCTCTTCACCTGCGTTTCGATGGTTGTAGAGTAGTTGATGTGGATGTGTCGCACCTTGGGGTTTTCATTCTCGAAGATAAGGATAATCTCGTCGAGCAACTCATTGAGTCCCTTACCCGTACGCGCCACGATGGGCACCATCGGCACACCAATCATACGACCCAACTGCTCATAGTCGAGTTTCGCGCCCGACTGCTCCAACTCGTCATACATATTCAGTGCCACAACCATCTTGGGGTTCAGGTCGATGAGTTCCGTTGTGAGGTAGAGGTTACGCTCAAGGTTGGATGCCACCACCGAGTTAATCACCACATCGGGCTGATTATCAATCAAATGCTGACGCACATACAACTCCTCGGGTGTATAAGCCGAGAGGGCATAGGTACCTGGCAGGTCGGTGATATTGATGGTGTAGTCGCGATACTTAAACGAGCCGCTCTTGGCATCCACGGTCACACCGCTATAATTTCCCACATGGGCGTGACCACCCGTCAGGGCGTTGAAAATCGAGGTCTTGCCGCTGTTGGGGTTGCCCACTAAAGCGACATTTATCTCGCGTATCTTGGCGTTAATCGCCTGCTCCATCACCTCGTCGTGGGGTGATGTGGAGAGGTCGCTACGCTGGGTCAGCAACTCATAGGGGGTGAGTATCTCAATCATCGCGGCCTCACTACGGCGCAGCGACACCTCGTAGCCCATAATGCGATACTTGATGGGGTCACGCAGCGGAGCATTCAGCACCGACTCAACCTGCTGACCGCGCACAAAGCCCATCTCGAGGATGCGGCGGCGAAAGCCTCCGTGACCACGCACCTTGATGATGACGGCACTCTCACCCGTCTTTAATTCCGATAGAAACATATTTCTACAATATCCTTTTCCTAATTTATCTTCTCGCCTTGAGGCGCCCGCCACTGATGTAGCGGAAATTTTGCAACGCAAAATTAATGTTTTTTCTCCACATACGCAATCATTAGTTATGGGGAATGATGATTTCTTTTTCCCAACATTAGGGGATTGTAGATGTGCATCCAATTATAGAACTTTGCACTTGTAAAGGAAGTGTTTAGGATTTCACTCAAGAGCAGCCCCTTTCGCAAGAGTAGAACATAAACACTAACCCGATAGAGACATTTGGCAAAATGAGTAAATAGAAGAAGAAAAAGTTTATTTTGTTTGTTTTATGGATACCACGATGCTTCACGGTCGCGAGATAGCGGAGCACGAAAAGCACCTCATTGTGGGGTGCTTTTTCCGTTTGGGGCGATTGGCGCGATTAAGATACACCAAATATAAGACGGAAAATATCGCAGAAAATATTTAACTTTACAGACCGAACTACAACACAAGCAACCGATGATAAAACATTTGGCAAACGCAATCACAACCCTCCGCGTTATTGGTAGCATTTTAATGATTTTCTGCCCAGTATTTTCATTACAATTCTACATCACATATCTCATTTGTGGCGTAAGCGATATGGTAGATGGCGCAGTTGCAAGAGCGACAAACAATGACACTAAATTTGGAGCGCAACTTGATTCCATTGCCGATATTATTTTCATCGCGGCGGCATCCATCAAACTATTACCTACAATTCACAGTCCCAATTGGTTATGGGTATGGATAGTGATTATAGCCATCATTAAAATTGGCAATTTGACATCAGGTTTTCTTCGCACAAAAAAGTTGATTTTCCAACATACAACGATGAACAAAATCACAGGCCTATTTCTGTTTATTTTGCCATTAACTCTACCATTTATCGAGATAAAACATAGCGCTATAATCGTATGCTCCATTGCCACCATCGCTGCCATCCAAGAGGTGTGTAAAAATTAATTTATCTTTGAAGGCAGGGGAGTGTACACCCCCGAAGATAGAGCCGCTCGCGGCTGAACCATTCTCAACATATCAACCATTGCAAGAAGCATAGTGACGCGGCAATCTCCCATTGTTTTTATCGCTATTCAATTTTGCAACTGATCTAATTTCCAAGGGTAGATTCCCACAGAATTGCATACAATCCATTCACTTTTTCCGCTCAATTAAAATGCAATTCTTCAGAATGACGGGTTTATTTGTTTTTCGTTGTAGGCAAAAGAGAAATTTATTTTCCTCCGCAAGCCCGAAAAAAATGAATTTTATATTATGAATTCACAATAAATATATGTATATTTGCGCCTATGATTAAACCATTAAATTCAAGATAAATTATGAAAGTAGCAGTTATTATGGGTTCTACAAGCGATTGGGGCGTAATGTCAGCCGCTTGCGAGACTTTGGAGGAGCTCGGTATCGAGTACGAGAAGCGTGTCATCAGCGCACACCGCACACCTCACCTGATGGTCGAGTATGCTGAGTCAGCAAAGGAGCGTGGCATCGGCGCAATCATCGCTGGCGCAGGTGGCGCAGCCCACGTGGCAGGCGTTACAGCAGCCCTCACAACCGTTCCCGTTATCGGCGTACCTATCAAGACATCAGCCTTGGGCGGTTTGGACTCATTGCTCTCAATCGTTCAGATGCCTGGTGGCATTCCAGTATCGACCACAGCCATCAACGGCGCAAAGAACGCAGCGCTCATCGCAGCGTCAATCTTCGCCCTCACCGACCCTGAGTTGGAGGCTCGCCTCGTGGCATTCCGCAAGGCTCAGACCGAGAAGGTGCTGGAGGCAGAGTTGTAATTTGTAATTCAAAATTCAAAATTCAAAATTTAGAATTCAAAATTCATATAAATCGTCATTCCCCATTTTTGCATCTTGTAACATTTGCAAAACAGATGAAGAGTAAAAGCAAAAATGACGGGAACGCCGCCGATAAGGTGAGAGCAGAGGGTGCTTGCACACTTTGCCGAGCCGAGGCGGTGAAAAGACGCGAATGAGGATTAATCAACCTTTGGGCATTGGTGCGTTTGCAAAATAGAATAGCACTACAACAAAGATATTGCCGCGTGGGAGTAAACACCTCCCCGCAATGACGATTATGGATTACAACTAAAAGCAATATCCTATTAGGACAAACAAAGTATCAAACTAATAATATGAAGAATTACCGCATTTATGTAGAGAAATACCCTCGCTTTCAGGTCGAGGCTGAGACTCTGCGCCGTGAGTTGAACAACAACTTGGGTCTTCAGATGCAGTCGTTGCGTCTGTTGAATGTCTACGACTTGTTCGGCTTCTCGGAGGAGCTTTTGGAGAAGAGCCGCTATGCTGTGTTCGGCGAGGTTGTTACCGACCTCGTGAGCGACGAGTGCGACTTGGAGGGTAAGAAGTATTTGGCAGTCGAGTTCCTGCCTGGTCAGTTCGACCAGCGCGCAAGTTCGGCTGTGGACTGTGTTCGCCTGATTGAGCCTACGGCGCAGGTGAAGATTAAGTCTTCGAAGTTGCTCATCTTCGACGATAGCCTCTCAGCTGAGGAGCTCGCAAAGATTGAGCGCTACTATATCAACGCAGTGGAGTCACGCCGCAAGGATTTGAGCGTGCTCTCTGACCTCGAGAACGCCGAGGTGAAGCCTGTGCCAGTGTTGCACGGTTTGACAGCCTTGAAGCCCGAGGAGTTGGCACCATTCTGCAAGGAGTATGGTTTGGCGATGAACGCCGACGACCTTCAGGAGGTTGTGAACTACTACAAGGAGGAGGGTCGCGACCCATCGGAGACCGAGCTTCGCATCCTCGACACCTATTGGTCAGACCACTGTCGCCACACCACATTTACTACCGAGATTGAGGAGATCACCATCGACGAGTCATTCCTCTCGACAGAGCTTGACGCTACCCTGGAGGAGGTTCGCAAGATGCGCGAGGAGCTTGGTCGCGAGAACAAGAGCCTCTGCCTGATGGAGCTTGCTACCTTGGGTGCTCGCTACCTCAAGAAGACTGGCGTGTTGGACAACCTCGAGCAGAGTGAGGAGAACAACGCCTGCTCAATCTATGTGAATGTAGATGTTGACGGCGTAGAGGAGAAGTGGCTCCTGCAGTTCAAGAACGAGACACACAACCACCCAACCGAGATTGAGCCATTCGGTGGCGCATCTACTTGTTTGGGCGGCGCTATCCGTGACCCATTGTCAGGTCGTAGCTATGTATATCAGGCTATGCGTGTGACTGGTGCGGGTAATATCTATACACCGGTAGCAGAGACTATGGAGGGTAAGTTGCCACAGCGCATCATCACCACCAAGGCTGCTGCGGGTTACTCAAGCTATGGTAACCAGATTGGTCTTGCAACAACCCACGTACGTGAGATTTACCACCCTGACTATGTAGCAAAGCGTTTGGAGGTAGGTGCTGTTGTTGGTGCTGTGAAGGCGGAGAATGTACGCCGCGAGTCACCTGCTGCGGGCGATGTAATCCTTATGCTCGGTGGTCGCACAGG
>JAFZFR010000086.1 GCA_017555805.1 Alistipes sp.
AAGTAGAAAAAGATTTTCAGCAACTTATTGATGTAAAACTTATCAATATATGCAAGGCATATAATGCTAAAAAAGAAAAAGAACGCCAAATTTATCTATTGAATTTGCCAGATTATAGTTTTGGATGGTTCGAGGAAGATGGGAAATATGGCTTTAAGTTAGTATCAACAGATGAAGTTATAGTCCCTTCGATATATGATGATATTCTAATTAAAAATGATATCTCAAATAAGGAAGGAGGCGACAGTGATACCCATTCGTCTCCTATCTCTATTAGGGACTATGTGCGAAGAATAAATAGTAATTTTACAGGCGGGCTTGCTGCAGTGAAAAAAGGCAATGTATGGGGCTATATAGATAAGATCGGTAAAATAGTGATTCCTTTGAAGTATGACCGCGTGTGGAGGTTTTCTGAAGGTTTAGCAAAAGTTAGATTAAATGGTAAATATGGTTTCATAAACCCAAAAGGAGAAGAGATAATTCCTCTGAAATATGATAATGTGGAATTACCTTGGAGAAGGAATTCATTACCTGTTAAAATTGGCGAAAAATGGGGGTTGATAAATGATAAAGGAATTTTAATCACTCCAATAAAGTACGATGAAATTGTGTGGAATTCTGGAATAGAGCAAGGTTCAGTACGGGTTAGAATAAGGGATAACTATGGGTGGGTTAATTTTCAAGGTAAAGAAGTTGTTGCCCCCAAATTTGATTATTGTGTCAGTAAAGAAATTCTGACGCGCGGTTGGAAATACAGGTTGGAGTATTCATCATATCGGACAAAAATAGCGATAATAGATTTTCTTAAGTCTGACATGTTTGGGGTAATTTTACTATTAGTAGCATTTGGACTGATGCTTATTGCAGTTTATTCTAGTAATAACATATTGTAGGAGATGTTAAGTATAATTGTGGGGGTGGGAGGATTATCTATTGTAGTGTGTAATAATATGTAATGTTAATTCAATAAAACCGAACTTATGAAACGAATTTTATTCCTGCTCGCGGCGGTGGTTATGCTGGCGGTGCCTGCTATGGCGCAGAGCGCAAAGCAGAAAGGTTATGTTGTGGTGACCGATTATGTGAAGGCTAACGGCAAGAAGGATGTGAGTGATATCATCCAGAAGATTATCGACGACAACCCTAATCGCACAATCTATTTTCCTGATGGCGTCTATCTGATTTCGAAGCCTATCTGCACCCCTGCCGACCCTCGCAAGAGTGTGTCGCTGGAACTCTCTAACTACGCCACTATCAAGGCTATGGAGGGCTGGACTGATGAGGAGGCTATGGTGCGCTTGGGCGGCAAAGACCCCTATAACGACATCCGCATCCCTGGCAGTAACTACTACCTCTCGGGCGGTATCATCGACGGCAGCGGCGTGGCGCGTGGCGTTTCGATTGACAGCGGTCGCGAGACTGTCATCCGCAATGTCTCGATGAAGGGCGTTGTGATGGGTCTTTATATCAAGCACGGCGCAAATAGTGGCTCGTCTGACTCCGACATCTCGGGCGTGAATATCGTTGGCGCATTCAACGAGAAGTGCATCGGTGTGTTGGTTGAGGGTCACGATAACACCTTCACCAATATGCGTATTGCGGGCTGCCACATCGGCTTTATCATCCGCTCGGGCGCTAACTCGCTGCGTAATATCCACCCACTCTACTACGGTCAGGATAAAAACTATCACACAAGCATCGGGTTCCTCGATGAGCGTTTCGACAATCAGTATGACTTCTGTTACAGCGACGAGTTTGCTACTGCATTTCAATCTACTGGCGGCAGAAACCTATACAGCAACTGCTTCGCCTACTGGTACTCGAAGCGTGGCGAGAAGCACACCGCCTTCCGCTCTACGGGCGCATTCAATTCGGATGTTATGAGCCTTAATGTCGGCTTCGGCGCACACAACGCAACCCAGGAGAACACGATTTTGGAGGTTGCCCAGCCAGGCGGTCAGGGTCGATTCTTCAACCTCCATGTGGGTGATGTGAACTTCATCACCTCGCAGACTCACCTTCCATATATGCGATAACGATGGCGAGATATTTTATAGAACTCTCTTACGATGGCGCCGCCTACTGCGGCTGGCAGCGACAACCCGACGCTCCAACGGTTCAGCAGGCTTTGGAGAAGGCGCTCTCTACCCTTCTGCGTGCCGAGATTGAGGTCGTTGGCGCAGGTCGCACCGATACGGGTGTGAATGCTTCGTTCTATGTGGCTCACTTCGATGTCGCAGAGCCCGTTGCTGACGCCAAGCAGTTGGTCTATAAATTAAATCTTATCCTTCCGCACGATATTGCGGTGAGGAGCGTGAAGCGCGTCAAGGATGACGCCCACGCCCGTTTTGACGCCCGCGAGAGAGAATATACCTACTACATCTCGCAGCGTAAAAACCCCTTCCGTCGCTACTCTGCGTGGCAATATTATGTGGCATTGGATGTAGAAAAGATGAATAAAGCGGCGGAGAGTTTGCTTGTATGGGATGATTTTACTACTTTTGCCAAACTTAACTCAAACAATAAGACCAATATATGTCGCGTTGTTAAGGCTGAGTGGTGTCGTGATGCCGATGATGAGGATTTGCTCGTTTTCACTATCCGCGCCGACCGCTTCCTTCGCAATATGATTCGCGCCATCGTCGGTACGCTGGTGGATGTGGGTCGCGGCCGTTATTCGGTTGAGGAGTTTGAGCGCATATTGCACAGTTGCGACCTCTCGCTTGCGAGCGCTGGTGCACCTGCTCAAGGCCTGTTTTTGAGCGATGTGCAGTATGATGCAGAGGTATATGAATAGAAAACTTTAACTAATTATAAAACTTAAATTTATAGGAAAATGATTGCAACAATTATTTTTGTAGCAGGTTTGATTTTGGCTATCTGGTGCGTTCTTGACATCTTGAAGCAGCCTATCAGCCTCGTAGGTAAGATTATCGTAGCAGTTATCGTATTGGCTACTAACTGGCTTGGTCTGTTGCTCTACTACTTCTGGGCACGCCACCACCTCACTTCTTGGTTCAAGTAAGAGAACCAACGAGTAACAAAAAAGCGGGTCACACGACCCGCTTTTCTTTTTGTCTATGTAGCATCGCTACAAATGTATCGCAGCACCCATCGCCGCCTCGGCTGCCTCCATCAGACCCTCGTGCATTGTTGGGTGTGAGTGGATTGTGCGTGCCAGTGTGTGTGCCGTTGCGCCAAGACGCTTTGCGAGTGTAGGCTCGCCCAACATCTCCGTTACGGTAGCACCCACCAGGTGTGCGCCAATGAGTTTCTCCTCCTTATCGAAGATGAGTTTCACGAAGCCGTCGCGGTCACCCGCCGCCGTAGCCTTGCCCGATGCAGTGAATGGGAAGCGACCTACGGTGTACTCGATACCCGCCTTCTGCGCCTGCTGCTCGGTCATACCCACCGATGCCACCTCTGGCGAGGTGAAGATGCACGAAGGGATAGTCGAGTAATCAACCTTATCAGGTGTCAAGCCGCAGATATGCTCCACGCAGTGGATAGCCTCCGCCGAAGCCACATGCGCCAGCGCTGGCGTAGCGATGATGTCGCCGATAGCATAGACACCCTTCGCCGATGTCTGGTAGTGCTCATCCACAACCACCTTGTCGCGCTCAACTGCGATGCCCATCTCCTCCAGACCGATATTCTCGATGTTCGACTTGATACCCACAGCCGACAACACAACATCCGCAGTCAAGGTCTCTGCGCCCTTCTTGCCCTCAATCTCGACCTGACACTGACCATCCTCGCCCACGGTTACATTCTTCACTGTTGTTGAGGTCATCACCGCAGCGCGTAACTTTCTGAAACTGCGCTCCATAGCCTTTGCTACCTCTTCATCTTCAAGAGGCATAATCTGTGGCATATACTCCACCAAAGTAACCTTCACGCCGAGTGTTGCATACAAGCTCGCAAACTCGCTACCGATAGCGCCCGTACCTACTACAATCATCGACTCTGGCAACTTTGGCAATGTGAGGGCCTGCTTCGATGAGATGATATGCTCGCCGTCGATAGGCATAAACGCCATCTCGCGTGGACGCGCACCCGTTGCGAGGATGATGCTCTCCGCCTCGTAGATTGTGCCCTCCACATCCACCTTGCCCTTGCCCGCCAGGCGACCGAAGCCAGTGATGAGGTCGATGTTGTTCTTCTTCATCAGGAATGCCACGCCCTTGCTCATAGTCTCTGCCACGGTGCGTGAGCGAGCCACAATCTTCTCAAAGTCGGGCTTCACCTCACCCTCCACCGCCACACCATAGTGTGCGGCGTTCTTGCAGTAGGAGTAAACCTGTGCGCTCTTCAGGAGTGCCTTTGTTGGGATGCAACCCCAGTTGAGGCATACACCACCCAACTCCGACTTCTCGACGATGGCAACCTTCTTGCCTAATTGTGAGGCACGGATGGCGGCAACATAGCCGCCAGGTCCGCTACCTATTACTATAATGTCGTAATTCATAGTTTTAAGGTCTATACTTGGTTGTTATTTTACCTCCAAAATCTTACCGTGCTGTGCTGCAACTGTGCGCTTCCACTTCTCGTTGTAGCCTGGGAACTGAATCTTGTCAGGAATCTGCTTGCCGTTGCCGTTCTCTACAAAGTGAGTGTGGTCAGCACCGCCCTTGAGGACATAATCCACAACGCCCTTGTGCTCGCTCTTCACATTGCCATCCACATACTTAAGGAGCAAATACTGGTCCAACTTAACCCACGCATCGTGCATATTCTGTGCCGTGCCGACGCTGTACTTTGTGAGCATCTTCTGCTGTTTCTTTGCCGACATATTTGCCGCTACGGCGTCAATGCGCTCAACCTCCTCAAGTTTAGCGTTCTCCCACTCATCCACAACCTTACGGATGTCGCCCGACATCATATCGTAGCGCAGGTAAGCGAAGTTTGTCACGCGGTTGAACAACCAGAATGTAGAGTTTGTGCCGTAGTCGAGCATCGAGCCGTTGTACTCCTGCATACAAGCAGGAACCTCTGTTGTGTTGCAGTAGATTGGTGTGAGGCAAGATGTAGCGGCATCATCCACGCCGAACCACAAAATACCAGTCTTACCCTGGCGAGCCTGACCTACCATCCAGAAGCCAGTCTGCTGTGTGGCGATAGCGCGCTCGTTTACATAAGTCTTGCCATCCACCTCGAAGTTCATTGGGCGCCAGCGATATGCCAGGCCGTGACCGCCCGCACCGATGTCCTGTGTCATATCCATTGGAGTACCCTCATAGTGGTCGCGCATAGCGTCGAACACCTGCTTTGGCGAGAGTTTGTGAGTAGGCTTCACCCACAAAGGCAAGCGGTTTGCAGGGTTGTGGCCCATAGCATAATCAAGATACTGGTCCATACCCTCGGCGAACATACGGAAGAAACTCCAGATACGAGCGTCGCAACCACGCATTGCGCTGAAATCAAGCGGTGCATAGGCGTCAGCGAATGAGAACTCCTCATCCTTGCCGTTGAAGTAACCCTTCTCGCGAGCCAACGAAATCACATCCTTTGCGTAGAGGCAATTTTCTGGGTCGTTGAGTGGGAATGTGGTGATGCGAGCCTGGTTAGCGTGACCGCAGATGTAACCATCGGGCACACGGCGTGCAACCCATACCATACCCTTCTTGCCAGGACCCTTACCAATCATCTCCATAATCCATGCCTCGTTCTCGTCAGCGATTGAGAAGCTCTCGCCCTCTGATGCGTAACCGTAGGTGTCGGTGAGTGCCGCGATTGTCTCGATAGCCTCACGCGCAGTCTTTGCGCGCTGAAGAGTGATGTAGATGAGTGAACCATAGTCGATAATGCCCTCTGGGTTGTAGAGTTCGTGGCGACCGCCATAGGTTGTCTCGGTGATAATCAAGCCGTGCTCGTTCATGTTGCTTACGGTCGAATAGGTCTGCGCCACCTGTGCGATGTCACCCAGATATTTGCCTGTGTCCCACTCGTTCACTTTAAGCATTGTGCCCGCCTTGTACTTTGTTGCGTTGTGCTTGTAGGCGCAACCGTAGAGTTGGTGTGAGTCAGCCGAGTAACTCACCATCACCGAGCCATCGGTCGATGCACCCTTGGTGATGATAAAGTTTGTGCAGGCGAGGGCTGGCACGATAGCCGTTGCCACCATCAACGCTGCCGATAAAATGATTCTCTTCATATTGATTAGTTTTAGTTAATTGTTATCAATTTGCCAAAGATACGGAAAAAGGATGGAAAACCCTAAAATTTTTGTATATTTGTCAAAACCTTAAATTATGAAACGCATAAAACATCTTTTTGCTATTCTTCTGCTTGCTGCGACGAGCAATCTCTCGGCTCAAAACTACGGCAATGCACTGCCCGCTACGGATGCTCTGGGTCGCAGGTTACCCTCTGCCGAACAGGTAGGCAAGGCGCGCGAAAAATATGTCGGTCTATTTTACTGGACCTGGCACACCAACTTCGCCCATATGGATGTGTGCGTTCCTTCGGAATATATCGCCAAGGCGCCCGAGGCGGCATATGACTACCACCACCCCATCTGGCGCAAGGATATCACCTCAAACTTCTGGGGTGAGCCTCTGTTTGGCTTCTACCGCGACACCGACAAGTGGGTTTTGCGTAAGCACGCCGAGATGTTGGCGGCGGCGGGCGTTGATGTGCTCTTTTTCGACTGCACCAACGGCTCATTTACTTGGCGAGAGTCCTATCGCGCACTATGCGAGACCTTTATGGAGGCTCGTCGCGATGGTGTGCAGACTCCGCAGATAGCCTTTATGTTGGCGTTTTGGGCGTCGCCCGATAGTCGCAAGGCGATAATTGACATCTATCAGGATTTGTACAAGCCTGCCGAGTATGAGGAGTTGTTCTTCAAGTGGGAGGGCAAACCTCTGATTATGGCATATCCCGAGATGCTTGCCGATGTCGAGGGCGATGCCGAGCAGACGGCACTCAATCGCGAGGTGCGTGAGTACTTCACCTTCCGCCCAGGTCAGCCAGTATATAATGTAGGTCCTACGCGCCCCGACCATTGGGGGTGGCTTGAGATATACCCCCAGCACGGCTTCGCACCCAAGAAGGATGGCAGTTTTGAGCAGGCTACGGTGGGCGTGTCGCAGAACTGGACGGCACACAACGGCTTGAGCGCGATGAATATGCCTGGCGCGTTTGGTCGCAGTTATACCGATAAGGCGGGTCACTCGAAGGACGCGGCGTCGGTAAATATGGGACTTAATTTTCAGGAGCAATGGGAGCGCGCCCTTGAGATTGACCCCGACCTTGTTTTCATCACAGGCTGGAACGAGTGGATTATGGGTCGCTTTGAGAGTTGGCAAAATCAACCCAACGCCTTCCCCGACCAGTTCGATCAGGAGCATAGCCGCGACATCGAGCCTATGCGTGGCGGTCACGGCGACAACTACTACTATCAGATGGTGGCTAACATTCGCCGCTTCAAGGGTATGACCGCCGATGAGCAGAAGCCTCAAGCAAAGCGCAAGGTGAATATTGACGGCAACTTTGTCGACTGGGCGAAGACCGCAAAGTATGACGCAATCAAGGGCAACACTCTCCACCGCGACAGCAAGGGTTGGGGCAGCCTTCACTATGTGAATACCAGCGGCCGCAACGATATTATTGAGGCGCGTGTGGCGCACGATGCGAAAAATATCTACTTCTATGTCGAGTGTGCCGAGCCAATCACCTCGCCCGAGGACAAGGCGTGGATGCGCCTTTATATCAACACCGACCACAGCGAAAAAACTGGTTGGGAGGGCTACGATTATGTGGTAAACCGCCTCGCGGCTGGCGCTGTTGAGCACTCCGCAGAGGTTTGGAATTGGAGCGCTTCGGGCGAAGCAAAGTTCGCGATGGACGGCACAAGGATGGAGGTCGCAATCCCTCGCTCGGCGTTGGGCGTTGGCGATGGCAAGTCGTTTGAGATTGAGTTTAAGTGGGTCGATAATTCGCAGACCGATGGCGACATCTACGACTTCTATTTGAGTGGCGACGCCGCCCCACTTGGTCGATTTAACTACCTTTACAAAGCAAAATAATAAGAAAAAGGATATGTCTATAAAGCAAGAAATTGAGCGTCTGCGTGGCGAGTTGCCCGAGGGTGTGAAGTTGTTGGCGGTGTCGAAGTTTCACCCCGTCGAGGCGTTGCAGGAGGCTTACGATGCGGGTCAGCGAGCCTTTGGCGAGAGCCGTCCGCAGGAGTTGAAGGCGAAGCAGGCGGTGCTTCCCGACGACATCGAGTGGCATATGATTGGACACCTGCAAACCAACAAGATAAAGTATATCGCCCCCTATGTTCACCTCATCGAGTCGCTTGATAGCGAGCGTCTTGCCGAGGCGATTGATAAGGAGGCAGCAAAGTGTGGTCGCACGATTGATTGCCTTTTGGAGGTTCACATCACCGCCGAGGAGAGCAAGTCGGGCTGGGACTATGCCGAACTGCTTGCCTTTGTCCGCGAAGGCGGTTTTGAGCGCCTGCCCAACATACGCATCCGTGGCGTGATGGGTATGGCGACCTTCACCGACGACGAGGCTACGGTGCGTGCCGATTTTGAGCGTCTAAAGGCTTGCAAGGCTGAACTGGCGCAATACTTCGGCGACGAGTTCGACACCCTCTCAATGGGAATGAGCGATGACTACCCCATCGCCATCGAATACGGCTCAACCGAGGTCCGCATCGGCTCAACCATCTTCGGCGCCCGCGAATATTAAAAGGTGAAATTATGGATAGAAAAGAGTTTTTAGCAACGGTGATGGCGCTGGGCGGAAGTGCTTTCCTGCCCGAGGTGAAGGCATCGGTCGTGAAGCGTATGGATGACCTTTTGGCGGAGGCACCCAAGAAGAAGATTGACCCTCGCAAGGTGGTTTTTCTGTCGGATATCCACATCTGTGGCGAACTTGTCGATGGCAAACCGCGCGTCTATCCTTATAACCCAACCTCGCTGCAACTATGTGTAAATGATATACTTGCGATGCGTCGCCTGCCTGCCAATGTGATTGTTACGGGCGATGTGGCGTGGGACTACGGCTTGGAGGAGGACTACCGCTATGCCGCCGAACTACTCGCTCCGCTTGAGAGGGCTGGCATCCGCGTGACGCTGGGAATGGGCAACCACGACCGCCGCGAGGCGTTCCTCAAGGTCTTTCCGCAATATGCCGAGCAGACCGAGGTTGCGGGTCGCATCGTGACCCATATTGCGCTGCCCGATGTTGATGTCGTTATGCTCGACTCGCTCTGCGAACTACCCAACCTCAAGCCCCGCCAGGCAACTACGGTGAGCGGCGAGGTGAACGCCGAGCAGATTGAGTGGCTCAAGGCGTTCACGGCTCGAAGCAGCCGCCCCGTAATTCTCTGCACCCACCACCCTCTTGGCGAGATGCCCAATCTTGATAAGTTCGTGAGTGACACCCCATCGGTTGCGGGATTTGTCTATGGTCATACCCACTCGTGGAATAAGATTGCGCGCATCATCCGCTCGCGCGAGCCACTGCGTATGGTGCCGATGGTCAATCTCCCTGCGACATTCTATGGCGATATAGGTTTTGCCGTTATGACCACCTCGCCCGAGGGCGCAAAGTTTGAATACTCGTCAAAAGGTTTCTGGTGGCCACAACCCCTCGATACTCCACCCGCCGCATGGCAACGCCGCGCCGCCGACCTGCAAAACGAAGTGGCGAATTTTGTGTTTGAATAGTAAAATGAAAAAGGAGTTGGCTGAAACCAACTCCTTCCCTTTTATATTAATCTTCCCCTACTTCTCAATCAGCGTAATGCTGCGCTGGATGAAGTCCGAGAGATTCTTGCCCTTGAGCATACCATTTGAGAGCAGCGCAAGGTCGATAATCTGACGCACCAACTTGTTCTGCTTGCCAATCTCGCGCAGACGCTCGTTGCGCTCGTCACGCAGTGTGATAATCTTCTTCGAGAGCTCCTCGCTCATCTCTTTCTCCTCTGGCGTGAAATCCTCGTGCATCTTGCCCTTTACGGTCTCGTCGAAGCGCTGCTCCTCTGCTACGGCGGCGTCAATCTTCTTGGTGATTGACTTGAGCTTGTCGCCATACTCGCGCTCAACATTGCCCAGGATGTCGATTACGATTGGGTGGTTGCCGTTCACTGTGATTGTGAAGTTGTCAGGCATCTGACCATAGAACTGGCTCATTCCGCCACCGCCCATCTTCGCCATCTCCTTCATACGGCGCATAAACTCGTTCTGGGTAATCACCACAGGTGCCTCGGTCGCCGCCATTGGCTCAAACGAGATGTCGTACTTGATGTCATCCTCCTTTGGCATCTGGCTCTCAAACACTGGGCGCATAAGGTCCTGCTGTGCCTCGGTGAGCGACATCGACAACTGCTCCTTCTTTTGGATAAGTTTCTCTACTACATCGCTATCCACGCGCACGAAGCGCACCTTCTCGTTCTTCGACTCGAAGTAGTTGATGTAGTGGCTATCCAACTGACCATTCATCTCCAGCACATCGTAGCCCTTGCCCTTGGCTGCCTCCACGAATGAGTGCTTATCCACTACATCGTCCACATAGAGGAGGATGATATTGTCGTTCTTGTCGGTCTGCTGCTCCTTCACGAAGTCGATGTACTCCTTTGTTGTGAAGTACTTGCCCTCGGTTGATTTCAAGAGCATAAAGTCCTGCGCCTTCTCGGCGAACTTCTCGTCAGTGAGCATACCATACTGGATAAAAATCTTCAGGTCATCCCACTTCTGCTCGTAGTCAGGGCGCATAGTGTTGAACAACTCCTTCAGGCGGTCAGCCACCTTGCGAGTGATGTACGAAGAAATCTTCTTTACATTTGAGTCGCTCTGGAGGTAACTGCGCGACACATTGAGTGGAATATCTGGCGAGTCAATCACACCGTGCAACAGCGTCAAGTACTCTGGCACGATACCCTCCACCTGGTCTGTGACGAACACCTGATTGCAGTAGAGTTGAATCTTATTCTTCTGAATCTCAAAGTTGTTGTTAATCTTTGGAAAGTAGAGAATACCTGTGAGGTTGAACGGATAGTCGATGTTCATATGGATGTAGAACAGGGGCTCGTCGCTTGTTGGGTACAACTCGCTATAAAAAGCCTTGTACTGCTCCTCGGTAATCTCCGATGGTTTGCGTGTCCAGAGTGGGTTTGTGTCGTTGATGATGTTATCCTTCTCGGTATCAACATACTTGCCGTCCTTCCACTCCTTCACCTTGCCGAATGCAATCTCAACTGGCAGGAAGTGACAATACTTCTTCAACAACTCCTGCACCTTCGACTCCTCGCAGTACTCCTTGCAATCCTCCGAGAGGTGCAGCACGATAGATGTTCCGCGCTCGCGGCTATCCTCCAACTCCTCCATCTCATACTCTGGCGAGCCGTCGCACACCCAGTGCACTGGCTTTGCGTCTGCCTTGTATGACTGCGTGAAGATCTCCACCTTGTCGGCAACCATAAACGATGAGTAGAAGCCCAAACCAAAGTGACCGATGATAGCCTGGTCCTTGTACTTTGCGAGGAACTCCTCTGCGCCCGAGAATGCAATCTGGTTGATGTAGCGGTCAATCTCCTCGGCGTTCATACCGATGCCTCGGTCAGTCACGGTGAGGGTCTTTTTGTCTGCATCCACGCTCACTGAAATCTTCAGGTCGCCCAACTCACCCTGAAACTCATTCTTTGAGGCGAGGGTCTTCAACTTCTGCGTTGCATCCACAGCGTTCGACACCAACTCACGCAAGAAAATCTCGTGGTCAGAGTAGAGGAATTTCTTGATTACGGGAAATATGTTCTCCGTCGTTACTCCAATTTTTCCGTTTTTCATAGTCGTATATTTTTGTTGTTATTTTCTGTGGCATATTTATAACAAACAATGTGCCACCACTTCCGCTGTGACAAATTGGCACAACTTCGGTGGTGGCGTGGCAGAAAATATGCTCTTATGGCAGATTTAACTCTTTTGGGTGCGCGCAAGTTGCATGGCGCAGAATAGACCCTGTGCGGCGTAGTATGTCACCATTATGATGGTGCTGGCGTGTGGCAGATGACCCACAAATCGCCAATATGCGATGCACGAGTCCGAGAATATGAACAGCACCGCCGCTACGGCATAGAGCCAACTGTATGGGCGGTTTTGCAGAAATGCGGTGAAGCCCATCGCGTAGATTATCACGCCATAGATTCCTACGGCTATTAACTCCTCGCGAGGCTCAATGTGCATCAGTACATAAATGAGGAATGGAATTACCACAGCCGAGAACGCTCCGAGTGGTAATAATCTCTTTTTCTGGAATTTACACTTTGGAGCGAAGTCCGAGATGTAGAAGATGTGGGCAAAGGCGAAGAATGCAATCTGGAAGATAAACTCCCCCATCGAGCCTGCCCAGTCGCCTGCTGCCGAGGCGAGCAATGCCAGCGGGATGAACCATCCGCCGCGCTTGAAATTAAGCGTTGCGGCAAGTGTCGCAAAGAGTGTCGGTATCGCCAAAAAACGGCGGCATATCAACCACTCGCAGTCACATCTGCTCACGAAAAAGTATGCAACGGCGAGGAGCAGATATACTCCCAAAAGTATGATTTTCGCTCGCTTATTCATCGCCGTTCTGTCGCCCTATCTCCTTGTTAATGACCTCGATAAACCATTCTGGTGCGCGGCATGGACGGCGTGTCTCGGCATTCATAAAACCAAGCGTCACGCGACCCGTGTTGATTAGTTTGCCCTGCTCGTTATATACCTCGCTACCGATGAAGAGGCGTGCCGACGGCATCTCATCCATAAATACCTTCACGGTCAGCACTTCATCGTAAAATGCTGGGTAGTGATACTTCGACTGCACCTCGATGATGGGCGACATCACGCCTCTGCGCTCAAACTCGGCGTAGGGCAATCCCATCTCGCGCAACCACTCGGTGCGAGCCATCTCGTACATCACGATGTAGTTTGAGTGGTGCATGATGCCCATCTGGTCGGTATCCTTGTAACGCACTCGTGTCTTAAATTCGTATGATATTAAAGCCATTGATTTCCTTGAAGTTAAATTATTCCATCTCAACTAATACTTTACCCTTTTTCACCTCGCCCTCAACTCTCACTATCCTCTCCTCGCTGATTGTGATTTGGCACTCCTCGCCATTCACTTTTGCGCGATATGTGCCTGCGGGCGGAAGCATTTTATCGTTGCCAAGGTCCGTTAGCAGACCCTCGCTGTTGCAGTTACCTATAATAATATAAGGTTGTGCAAGCATCTGCGCCACGCGCTCCATCTCGCCCGCCTCGATTGTCTGACGGATGATGGTGGAACTCACCTTGCCGTTTGCCACCTGCTGCTGCTCGACCATTGCAATCTCCATACCGTCGCCGTGTGATGCGAGGTAGTTGAAGTCGCCCTCCTTCTTATGGCCGAAACGATGATTGTAGCCTACCACCATCGAGCGGATACCGAGGCGTGTGAGGCTATGGATAAAATCCATCGGAGATGTGCGGCTGAACTCTAATGTGAATGGGATGATGATGAGGATGTCTATCTCCGCCTGCTCCAAAAGCCAAATCTTCTCCTCAAGGGTCGAGAGCAACTGCATACCCTCCGCCGTGCCGAGCGCATAGCGTGGGTGTGGGTCAAAGGTGAGCACAACGCTCTCGCCGTCAAGTTCTTTGGCGCGTTGCTTCACCCTTTCGAGCAGTGCGCGGTGACCGCTATGTACGCCGTCAAACGACCCCATAGTCGCAACCGCATTCTTCAGTGGCGGCAATGACTCTATGCCACGAAATACCCTCATCCTAATTGTCGTTATTCTCCTCCTGCTCCTTGACGAAATAAGCCACCTTCTCGAGGATGGTTGTGATGTCGTAGTTCTCCGACACGATACCCTGCGGGAAGTTAAGCGGAGCCGATGTAAAGTTCAGTACGCCCTTGATACCCGCGTTGATGATTGGCACCACCAGCGATGGTGCTACGCGCGTAGGTGACGAGATTACCGCGATGCTCACATCGAGTTTCGACACCACCTCCACAAACTGGTCCATATGGTAGCAAGGGATGTCGTCGATGACCTTTCCCACCTTCTCGGGATCAACATCAAACGCTGTCACGATACGCAACTGGCGGCGCTTGCCGTTGAAATATTTTGTCAGCGCCTGACCCAGGTGACCCATGCCGATGATTGCGATGTTCATCACATTGTCGCTATCGAGAATCGAGTTGATGAACTCGATGAGGGTCTTTACCTCATATCCCTTCTTCGTATCACTCGAAAAGCCGATGAGCATAAGGTCGCGGCGCACCTGTACGGCGGTGATGCCGTGCATACCTGCCAAGACATGCGAGAAGATGTGTGTGATGCCCTGGTTGTGGCATCCCAGCAGCGTGCGGCGGTACTCGCTCAAGCGCTCGATGGTCTTCTCGGGTATGTTGGTTGGGCGTGTGGACATATTAATTCAGTGTGATTGAGTAGTTGCTGTTGTAGTTGATACGCACCCACTCGCGGTTAATATACTTACCTCCCACCTCTGTCTGGAAGAACTTGTATCCTGTCTGTAAAGGCGTGTAACGCTTGTCGAGCATCTTGTACTCGATGTCGGAACGCATACCGCCACAGAAGATTATTGCGGTGTCGTAACCACGATAGGCGTAGAGCGATGGCAACATATTGTATGCATCAATATAACGACTGTCGAACTCGCGTACTGCCGCCGAGTCGCGCTTTGCGTGGTAGGTCGAAATCATCACCACATTGTTGTTGAAATATGATGTGTGGTCGATGTTCTGGAAGCGGCTCCAGCGCGATGTGCCCAACACAACATAGTCGGCGCAACTCTCGCTACGCTCGGTCAGGGCAACCTTCGACGATGCCAATGTGCCGAGGATGCGGTCCACATCTGTCTCGCTGTTTGCCAGCACCACGAACAACGCAGGCTTCTCCTTCTTGAGCAACTCCTCACACTCCTCCAATGGCTGCGCTGCTGCATTTTTAGGCGTGAAGATTGACTTCTGGTCGAATGAGTAGTTGTAGGCAGCATACTTCGTGCCCTCCAACTGCTTCAATATCTCGCCCTCGAACTCCTTGTCGTACGATGCGGCGTAAATCAGATATATGTCGCGTGAACCATCCACGAGGTCCGCAATCTTGTCATACTTTGTCGCTGGGTCGGAAGAGAGTTGATAGAGCGCCGAACTCTTTGCTGCCACGATATTCGCCAAAGGCGACACTACGGGCGTAGAGTTCAACTGCGCGAACTCCAGAACGGGCTTCAACTCATCCTCATATACTGGACCCACCACCAGGTCGGTCTCGGCAAACGCGGGGCTCTTGGTGATGCGAGCCACCTTCTCGGCGCTATGCTCGGTGTTGTAGATTGTCACCTTCGAGTTACCCAGACCCTGCTCCTTGAGTTTCTCAAGACCGAGCAAAAAGCCCTGATAGAACTCCACATAACTTGCATTTGGCTTTGAGTCGATATTCATCGGCAACATCAGCGCAATGTCGAGGTTTTCGTCGGCTGAAATCTTCGCAAACGAGAGGTTCTCCTCTGCCGAGAGTTTCGCCTCGTGCTCGCGCTTGAGTGCCTCGTCGGCTGCGCGGTCGAAGTCATCCACGCTATCCTCCTTCGCCTTTGGAATGCGAATCATAGCACCCGCCTTCAAGCCGTTGCTGATGTCGTTGAGCGATGCAAACTCCTCCTCCGAGAGGTTGTGCTTGCGTGAGAGCGAATATACGGTCTCGCCTGGCTTTACAACGATGTACTCGTAGCCATCATCCGTCGCCTTATTCAGGTTGTCGGCATACTCGGCAATCTCCGCCTGTGCCTCCTGCTCCGACGATGAGCCTACCTCTGTGCGGCGCACCCAGATGGTCTCGCCGATTGAGAGCGACTGTGGGTTGAGCGATGGGTTATCCTCACAGAGTGTCGCAACCGAGATGTTGTAGTCGCGTGCAATGCTGTAAAGGGTCTGTCCCGCCTTAATCTTGTGGGTCAGAAACTCCTTCTTGCGCTTCTTCTCCACCTGTGCAATCTGCTGCTCCGATACGGGAATCTTGATGGTCTGACCAACCTTCAAGCCCTCGCCCATCTTTGGGTTGTTCTCCTTAATCTCCTCCTCGCTCACATTATACGCCTTTGCCAACGAGTAGAGCGTGTTGCCCGCCTCGACGGTGTGGACATAGTATTTCTTGCCATTGATAAAGACGATCATCTTCGATGGCTCGATGTCGGGCATTACCTCTGCGGCCGACGCGCCGAGCGATGAGAGCAAAAGTCCCAGTGTGAATATTCTCTGAAAAAATCTCATTATCTAAATGTTACAACTGCCCTCGCCGAGGGCTTATCATCTAAAATTTCTTGCTTCGCAGGCGAATCTCCGTAATCACCTTCTTGGTGTAGAGCGGGAAGTCGCCATTCATCATCCAATCGTAGTAACTTGGCTCGCGCTGGAAAATCTCCTCCACGCGACAACCCTTGTACTTGCCAAAACTAAATACCTCCTCGCCCTTGTCGTTCAGCACGATGCGACCAGCGTAGTCCACCGCCTCGCCGCGAGTAGAGAACTCGGCGAGTGCCGCCACATCATTTTGTAACTCCGGGTAGCGGTCAAGTTGCGCCTTGAGCACCTCGTATGTGGCGCGTGTGTCTGCCTCGGCAGAGTGTGCGTTCGTGAGGTCCTTGTCGCAGTAGAACTTATACGCCGCCACCAATGTGCGCTGCTCCATCTTGTGGAAGATGTTTTGCACATCAATGAACTTGCGGTTCTTGAAATCGACATCCACGCCCGCGCGCAAAAACTCCTCCACGAGGATAGGCAAATCAAAGCGGTTCGAGTTGAAACCACCAAAGTCGCAACCCTCAATGAATTGGCTCAACGACTTTGCAATCTGTGCAAATGTAGGCTCGTTCTTCACATCCTCATCGGTGATGTCGTGCACGGCACTTGCATCCTCGGGGATATGCATCTCGGGGTTGATTAATCGTGTGCGTACAATCTCGTCGCCGTCGGGCATAACCTTCACCATCGAAATCTCGACGATGCGGTCCTTTGCTGTATCAACGCCCGTTGTCTCCAGGTCGAAGAAGACAATCGGGCGTTTAAGGTTGAGTTTCATATTGTTACTTATGCGTTAATCATCATTGGCATCAAAAGCATCAATGTCTCGCTTGCCTGCTTGTCATCGTAAACTGGCTTGAATACGCCTGCGCGAGTAGAGTCAGCCAACTCAACAACTACGGTTGGTGTGTCGATGTTAGAGAGAATCTCCACGAGGAATGTTGATTTGAAGCCGATAGTTACATTCTGACCCTCGTAACTGCAAGAGATAGTCTCGTTAGCCGATACAGAGAAGTCAATATCCTGCGCTGTGAGGTTCACGCGGTTGTCGGCAATATCCATACGGATGAGGTTTGTTGTTGGGTTAGAACAAACTGCCACACGCTTGATACCGTTCAGGAACTCTACTCTATCAACCAACACCTTGTTAGGGTTTGCAGTTGGGATGACGGCGTTGTAGTTAGGATAGTTACCCTCGATGAGGCGGCACACCAACTTGAAGTTCTTGAGCTGGAATGTCACATTCTTTGCGTCGAATGTCACCTCCACTGCATCCTCCTCCTTTGCCAAGAGGTTTCTCAAGAGGTTAGATGGCTTCTTTGGCAGGATGAACGAAGCGGTGAAATCGTTGCTCTGCTCGGCAGCGAACTTAACGAGCTTGTGAGCGTCTGTTGCCACGAATGTGAGTGTCTCTGGCTGAAAGTCGAAGTAGATACCGTTCATCACCGGGCGCAACTCGTCGTCTGCCGTAGCGAAGATGGTGTGGCTGATACCATTCACCAAAGTATCCACATCGAGTGAGATAATCTTGCTCTCTGCACCCAAAGTCTGGAGCGATGGGTAACTTACTGCACTTGCACCAGGGATTGAGAGGTGACCGCTTGCCCAAGTAATCTTAATCTCCCAAGTGGTGTCATTAACCTCGATTGTAAGAGGCATCTCGGCAAACTCCTTCAACGAGTCGAGCATCAACTTTGCTGGGGCTGCGATTGTACCCTCCTGCTCTACATTGTCCACCTTGATTGAGCCGATGAGAGTGGTCTCCAAATCAGATGTTGTAACTGTCAATTCGCCATTCTTGAGCTCCATGAGGAAGTGCTCCAGGATTGGGAGCGAACACTTGTTGCTGATAACCTTACCTGTGGTCGCCAAAAGCGACAAAAGTGCTGAACTTGATACTGTAAATTTCATTGCTAAATATATTTTTATTATTTTTTCTTGTAAAAGTTTCTCTTTGTTAAAATTTTGCCAATCTCTCCAGCGCCATATCAATCATACGCTCAACGAAAGGCTTGTAGTCGGTGTTCGCCTTCTTGGCTACTCGCTGCGCGATGATTGTACACATCGTAGCGGCGCGGTGTCCCATCAATGCTGCCAGACCTGCTATTGCCGAGCCCTCCATCTCGTAGTTTGTGATGCGGCGACCATTGTGGCGGAATGCCTCAATCTTCTGGTTCATCTGCTCGTCGGCGGGCTTCAGGCGCACCCATCTGCCCTGCGGAGCATAGAAACCTGGCGATGCGATTGTGATACCCTCCGTAGTCGAGTCCTTGAATGCCTCCCACAACTCCTCGCTTGCATCCACAAAGTATGGGCGTGGCATAAGTTCGCTCCACGCAGTATGCTCCACAAAAGCCTCCTCCAGCGCTAAATCGCACACCTCGTTGCGATGAGCATAAAAGCCAAGCAGACCATCAAAGCCGAGCGAGGTACGCGCAAAGACAACATCTCCCACCTCAATATCCTCCTGCAAGGCGCCCGAAGTGCCGAGGCGCAGGATGGTGAGTTGGCGGCGCTGCTCCTTCTCGGTGCGAGTGGCGAAATCAATGTTTGCCAAAGCGTCCAGTTCGGTCATTGCGATGTCGATATTACCGATGCCGATGCCGGTCGATAGAATGGTCATACGCTTACCCTGAAAATAGCCCGTTGCGGAGTTAAACTCGCGATTCTCGGCGCGGCTTTCGATGCTGTCGAGGCGCTTGGCGATAAGCTCAACACGCGCTGGGTCACCCACCAGGATGATGGTGTCGGCCAGCTGCTCGGGACGCATATGTAAATGAAAAACCGAGCCATCGGCGTTGATTATCAACTCCGAAGGCGCTATAATTCTGGATGGCATATTGTAAATTTTCTCCAATTAGCTTTTTTATATGGCATAAAAGTAATATATTTACATCGATTTACAAAAAAATATTCGCTTTTTTTTATATAGAGTATAACTTAAAACCAATATAAGATGACATTGATTAAATCTATTTCGGGCATCCGTGGAACTATCGGCGGAGCATTGGGCGATAATCTGACCCCTATCGACATCGTGAAATTCACCACGGCGTATGCTCGTTTTATGAGCGAAAAGAATGAGGGTAAGCGACTTACTATCGTGGTTGGTCGTGATGCCCGCATCTCTGGCGATATGGTGAACGACATCATCGAGGGTACGCTGCTCGGCTGTGGTGTCGATGTGATTAATGTGGGTCTTTGCACCACTCCAGGTACCGAGATGGCCGTTATCACCTACAAGGCCGATGGCGGTATCATCATCACCGCATCACACAACCCAAAGCAGTGGAACGCCCTGAAACTTCTCAACGAGAAGGGCGAGTTTTTGAACGACAGCGAAGGTAAGCGCGTGCTGGCTCTTGCCGAGGATGAGAGTTACCTCTTTCCCGAGGTGGATGCTATCGGTAAGGTGGTGAAGCGCGAGGACTTCAACCCTACTCACATCCAGCAGGTTTTATCTCTTCCATTGGTTGATGTGGAGGCGGTTAAAGCGCGCAAATTCAAGGTAGTAGTTGATGCAGTAAACTCTATCGGCGGCGTGGTTATCCCAGCACTTTTGAAGGAGTTGGGCTGTGAGGTTGTGGAACTCAACTGCACCCCTAATGGCGAGTTCGCTCACAACCCAGAGCCTCTGCCAGAGAACCTCACAGAGATCTCGGAGGTTATCCGTCGCGAGAAGGCCGACTTGGGTGTTGTGGTTGATCCTGATGTGGATCGCCTGGCACTCGTGAATGAGGACGGCACAATGTTCGGCGAGGAGTACACACTGGTTGCCGTAGCAGATTATATCCTCTCGCAGCAGGTGGGTAACACCGTATCAAACTTGAGTTCTTCACGCGCCTTGAGTGATGTGACTGTGGCTCATGGTGGCGAATATACCGCGGCTGCCGTTGGCGAGGTGAATGTGGTGACAAAGATGAAGGAGACTGGCGCTATCATCGGTGGCGAGGGCAACGGCGGAGTTATCTATCCCGAGTTGCATTATGGTCGCGATGCGTTGGTTGGCGTGGCGTTGTTCCTCACCTACCTTGTTAAGAAGGGTTGCTCGATGACCGAGTTGCGTGCGACATATCCAGCGTACTACGCGTCGAAGAATAAAATTCAACTCACACCAGCCATCGATGTAGATAATCTTTTACTTGAGATGAAGAGCCGTTATGCTACTGAACGAGTGACAGATATCGACGGCGTGAAGATTGATTTTGCAGAGAGTTGGGCACACCTTCGCAAGTCTAACACCGAGCCTATCGTTCGTATCTACACCGAGGCAAAATCTGCTGACGAGGCTGACGCTTTGGCGCAGAAATTTATTGCCGAGATGAAGGCAATATGTGGTTTGGAGTAGTCGTTATAGAGAAAACTTAAAACAAAATAAAATGGAAAAAGTACAAAATTATATCACAGAGAACAAGGAGCGTTTCCTTGCGGAGTTGTTCGAGTTGTTGCGTATCCCATCAATCAGCGCACAGTCGGAGCATAAGCCCGATATGGTGAAGTGTGCCGAGTGGTTGGCTGCGGCTTTGGTTAAGTCGGGTGCTGACCGTGCCGAGGTGATGCCTACCGATGGCAATCCAGTGGTTTACGCCGAGAAGATTATCGACCCAGCGGCAAAGACCGTGCTGGTGTATGGTCACTATGATGTGATGCCCGTAGATCCACGCAACTTGTGGAACACCAACCCATTTGAGCCAGAGATTAAGGATGGTCGCATCTGGGGTCGTGGCGCAGATGATGACAAGGGTCAGCTCTATATGCACGCCAAGGCTTTCGAGGCTATGTGCGAGACTGACACGCTGCCTTGCAATGTGAAGTTTATGCTCGAGGGCGAGGAGGAGATTGGCTCACCAAGTCTCTACAAATTCTGCGAGGATAACAAGGAGTTGCTGAAGGCTGACATCATCCTGGTATCAGATACCTCTATGATATCTATGGATACCCCATCAATCACCTGCGGTCTGCGTGGCTTGACCTATATGGAGGTGGAGGTGACTGGTCCTAACAAGGATTTGCACTCTGGTCTGTTCGGCGGTGCGGTGGCAAACCCAGCAAATGTATTGACTCGCTTGGTGGCGTCGTTAGTTGATGAGAACGGCAAAGTAACTATCCCTGGTTTCTACGATGATGTACGCGAACTTTCGGACGAGGAGCGCAAGGCATTCAACGAGGCTCCATTCTGCTTGGAGGAGTATAAGAAGGCACTCGACATCGACGATGTGGAGGGAGAGGCTGGCTACACCACTATCGAGCGCACGGGTGTGCGTCCATCACTTGATGTGAACGGCATCTGGGGCGGTTATATCGAGGAGGGTACAAAGACCGTTATCCCATCGAAGGCGTCGGCAAAGATCTCTATGCGCCTTGTGCCAAATCAGGACTTCGAGAAGATTGCCGAGTTGTTTGAGAAGCACTTCCGCGCGATTGCTCCAAAGTCGGTTAAGGTGGATGTTAAGTTCTTGCACGGCGGTGCTCCTTATGTATCTCCAACCGATATGGCGGCTTATAAGGCGGCAGAGCAGGCTATCGTTGATACCTTCGGCAAGAAGCCATTGCCATTCTACTCTGGCGGCTCTATTCCAATTATCAGCGGTTTCGAGCGCATCTTGGGTATCAAGTCATTGCTTATCGGCTTCGGCTTGAGCGAGGATGCTATCCACTCGCCAAACGAGAGTTATGGTTTGGAGCAGTTTGATAAGGGTGTTCGTACAATACCATACTTCTACAAACACTTCGCAGAGTAAGAATTGCCTAATAAGGTGTTTTTGGTGTTGCTACTCGTCCTCAAAATCCTCATTTACGCTCCAGTAAACTGCGGTTTCTCGGACTCACGCGCCTAAAAAAAACTCTTATTATACAATTACTCGGAGAAGGTAATAGCATAAAAAGCGGGACTCACAACGAGTCCCGCTTTTTGTATATCACTACCCTGCTACCATCTTCTGCGGCGCTGGCGGCGTTGCTTGAGTTTACGCATTACGCCCACAACAATCATCACCGCGAATGAGAGCAGGATGAAAATCACCATCCAGTTATTCAGGTTGTCGCCCTTCACTCGTGACCACATCTCCAGCAGAGCCTCTGTGCGTGGACCACTGTCGTGCATCATAGCGCAACGCTCAACAACCTTGCGGTCGGGGTACAACGCTGGGTTGATAACCACACTGTCGGCATCCTCACCGAAGAAGTAACTCAAGTCCTGCGCCTCCTCGTAGCCCGACTCCACAGCCGACTCCGACATATACTCCATAACCTCCTGCGAGCCGATGACGCTCACATATCCCGACGCATCCATATTGCGGATTGCATTCTCGGGCATACACATAAAGTTGATGAAGTATGACGCCGCCTTGATGTTCTTGGCATACTTTGGAATCACCCAGCCGTCAAACCATACGATACTACCCTCCTCGGGGACAATATAGTCCAACTCAACATCCACCGCGCGAGCCTCCTCAATCGCCCACACAGCGTCACCGCTCCACGAGAGGTTCAGCCACGCCTTCTCCTTGGTCATAATCTCCTTGCCAAAGTCGGCCTCCCAGCCCGCTACATAGGGCTTCGCCTTCTTCAGCAGAGCCTCCACCACGGCGATAGACTCATCCGACGAGTCGTGCATCAGGTCATCCATCTTAATCTCGCCGCTTGAAATCTTATCGTGGTTGGCGTAGATAAGCAGTGGACTATAAACATCGCGGAAGGCATCCTTGATAAGGAGTTTCTTGTTGAACTTGGGGTTCCACAGTGCGCTCCACGAACTCACCTCCTCGCGGCTTACATAATTTTTGTTGAAGAGGAAACCAGTCGTTCCCCACATATATCCCACGGCGTAGTCGTTAGGGTTCTTGCCGTTGCCGTCGATGCTCGAAAAGACATCGCGGATGTATGGCGAGATGTTCTCGATGTAGTTTGGTGTAGAGCCGAAGTTCTTGTCGATAGGCAGCAGCAAATCATTCTCCAGCATACGCTCGATGATATACTCCGATGGGCACACCACATCGAAATCCTCCTTGCCGCGCTCAATCTTGGCGAGCATAATCTCGTTGATGTCGAACAACTGGTAGATGACTGTCACCTCCTCGCCCGTCTGCTCCTTGTACCACTCCTCGAACTCGCCGAGCAACTCCTCGTCGATGTAGTCCGCCCAGTTATAGACCTTGAGTATCTGGCTGCGACTGTCCTCGTGAGAGCAGCCTGTCGCCACCCACATCATTGCGATGGCGAAAATTAGAAATATTCTCTTCATTACTTCAACTCCTTCTCCTTGGCTTTTTGCGCACGCTGTGCACGCACATTGATAGTTATCAGAAGCAACAATACTGTGACAAAGATGATTGTCGATAGAGGTCGCAACTCAGGTGTAAGACCACCCTTGCGCGCATCGGCGTAGATGTAGGTCGAGAGTGTCTCCAGACCCTCGGTGCCGATTGTAAAGATTGTCACAGCAAAGTCGTCAATCGAAAGCGTGAACGCCAAAATAAAACCGCTAATCATACCTGGCTTAATCTCTGGCATAAGCACCTTGCGGAGTGCCTGGCCAGGCGTAGCGCCGAGGTCAAGTGCCGCCTCGTAGATGTTTGGATTCATCTGCTGGAGGCGTGGCATAACGCACAACACCACATAAGGCGTACAGAATGTCACATGCGCCAGAATAACGGTCGCATAGCCCTGTGTGATGCCGAGGCTCACGAATAAAAGGAACAACGAGATACCAGTGATAATATCGGGATTGAGCATCGGGATATTATTCAGCGTATTCATAATCATCTTCTGGCGGTTGCGAAGGTTGAAGATACCAATCGCGGCGATACTACCCAGCACGGTAGCAATCGCAGCCGAGACGATAGCGATTATAAATGTGTTCTCTATGGCACTCAACAACGAGTGGTGCACGCCGCCCGAAAAGAGCGAGGTGTAGAGTTTTGTCGAAAAACCGGTCCAGTTACCCAGCACCTTCGCCTCGGTGAACGAGAAGATGGCAATAATCAGGATGGGCGCATACAACATAGCGAGCAGAAGCCAGAGGTATGCCTGTGCAAAAAACTTCTTCATCAGATGATACCTTCGTTATTGGTTTGCTCCTCGCTGTCGCTGAAGAGGTTGGTGGCAAAGATGATCACCAACATAATGAGCGACAAGGCTGCACCATAGTTCCACATTCCGTTATTGATGTTCTCCTGGATAGTTGTACCAAAGAGTTTGATATTATTCATCGTGAGCAACTCCGCGATGGCGAAGGTCGAGATTGTAGGCATAAATACCATCATCACGCCACTCATCACGCCTGGCATCGAGAGCGGAGCCACCACCTTCGTAAAGACCGTCATCGGGCTGGCACCCAAGTCCTGCGCCGCCTCGATATAACTGTGGTCCATCTTCTGCAAGGTGTTGTAGATTGGGTATATCATAAACGGCAGGAAGTTATAGACCATACCGAATATGAGTGCCCCCTCGCCCAGCGGCAGCCGCAGAAAGTCAAACAGCGCGACCGTTGCCAGCGTACGCACCAGAATGTTAATCCACATAGGCAGGATGAAGAGCACCACCATCACCTTCGAGCGGCACAACTCCGAATTGCTAAGGATGTACGCCGCAGGATAGCCCAGCAGGATGCAGAGCACTGTGGTGATGATTGCCACGCCAATCGAATATACGAATGTGTTTGCTGCCTCGGGACTTGAGATGAACTTTGAGAAGTTCTTGAGCGTGAAGTTGCCCTCCGCGTCCTGAAAGGCGTAGAGGAAAATCAGCGCCAGCGGCAACACCACGAATATGAGCAGGAAGATGAAGTATGGGAAACTCCAACTGCCTCGCTTCATAAATATGTTAGATAACCATTTCATTTCTTATGCTGAAACCTTTTCAGATTACACACGCTTAATCTTAATATCCTCGGGCTGAATCTTGATGCCGACGATGTCGCGGTCATCCCACACATCGTGAGTATCAACATAGAGGTTGCTGCCGTTTTCGGTGCGGATTGTGAGGTGGTAGTGGTCGCCCTTGTAGAGGATGAATCTCACATCACCCACCATTGTGCCATCCTCCTTGTTGTCCATCAACTCAACCTTGTCGAAAGCCACCTCGACCTCAACCTTCTCGCCGCCTTCGATGCCCACCTGCTCGTTGCAGACAAACTCCTTGCCCATAATCTCGACATGGGTAGAGTCAATCATCGAGCCCTCGAAGGTGTTACAGATACGCTCCTTCTGCATCACATGGATGTCCGAAGGCTTGATAATCATCGACACCTGCTGACCCACCTCGAATGCGTTGTAGTCCTGAATCATAATCTCATAGCCGTTTGGAGTGGTCACGAGCATCTCGTAGTGTACACCCTTGAAGATGCACGACTGCACCACGCCCTCGAACATACCCGAGTCGGTCTTTGCCATGATATATACATCCTCTGGGCGGATAACCACATCCACTGGGGCGTTCTCGCCCATACCCTTATCAACGCACTCAAACTCCTGACCCATAAAGCGCACGAGTTTATCCTTCACCATCGTACCGTTCAGGATGTTACTCTCGCCGATAAAGTCCGCCACGAATGAGTTTTTAGGCTCGTTGTAGATGTCGATTGGAGTACCAATCTGCTGCACCTTACCCTCGCTCATAACGACGATTGTGTCGCTCAATGTAAGAGCCTCCTCCTGGTCGTGAGTCACATATACGAAAGTGATGCCAAGCGTCTTGTGCATCTCCTTGAGCTCCATCTGCATATCCTTACGCATCTTAAGGTCGAGCGCCGCCAGAGGCTCATCGAGCAGAAGCACCTGTGGGCGGTTGATGATAGCGCGCGCGATGGCCACACGCTGCTGCTGACCTCCCGAGAGTGAGTTCACATCGCGCCACTCATAGTCGGTCATACCCACCATCTTCAGCGCCTTTCTCACGCGGGTCTCAATCTCATCCTCCTTCACCTTCTTGAGTTTCAAACCGAAGGCGATGTTATCATAGACATTCAGGTGTGGGAACAGAGCATAACGCTGGAATACTGTATTCACTGGGCGCTCGTGTGGAGGCACATTTGTGATGTCTGCACCGCCGATTTTGATTTCGCCCTCGTCGGCAGTGCCGAAGCCGGCCAAAATACGCAGCAAGGTAGTCTTACCGCAACCCGAAGGACCGAGGATAGTGACGAACTCGCCCTTCTTTACATACAAACTAACATCATCCAGAACCACCTTTTCGCCAAAACTCTTCGAGATATGGCTCAACTCAATGATGAAATTTGAATTATTCATTTCTTATATCTTGTTTTAGGATAAATACTTCAGTTAATTACACTTGCCTGCGATGCGGCGGATGGCATTAGTGATGTCGAAACGCCAGGTTGCACCGATGTTGATTGTGTGGCGTGAGGTGTAGTTGTTTGAGCCCCACACAGCGTGCAGACGCACACTCTCGATTGGACAATACTCTACGCCCGCACCATAGTAGAGATAATCTTCGCCGCCGATTTTGAACGCGGGCAATGTAGTGCCGCACTCCTCGTTGGCTGCAATCATCTCCTCTTTGGTAAGGTACTCGCCCAGGAAATCATACTCAAGGTCATCCTTGCACTTCTCCCAGCCGAACTTACCAAACAGACGCACCTTCTCATCGGCAAAGGTTACCGCTGGCATCACGCTCAAGGTGAAGTCCTCGCCCAACTTGCTACGCCACGAAGCGCTGCGCTCGATGTAGTCCAGCGAGAGTGAGAAACTGCCGATGTAGAATGTCTGACCCAGAGCAATAATCTTCACATACTCGCCTGGCTCATACTCTACAAGGTTAACGCTCCAGGTCGCATCGTGGTAGTCGCTCTGGCTCATCCACGCAAGGTTATATGAGTACATATTATCCTGCTTTGGGGCGTATGAGAATGGTGAATTTGCAAACTGGAATACTACCGATGTGTTCTCGCTCTTGCTTGTCCACATAGCCGATGCGCCCCACTGATAGGTCGAGAGGCTGTTGTAGAACATTGAGTTGAGGTCGTAGTATGAGTCGATGTCGTCGGCCGCAATCTCATAACTACCAATGTACATAGACTCCTTACCCGCAGTGAAGGTAAAGTCGCCCAGATGGTATGAGAGTGTCAGCCAATCGGTATTATCAAACACAGAGTCATCCTCGCCGTTTGCCGAGAAGAAGCGCTGGCAAAGCGAGTAAGAGAAATGTTTACTTATTTTACCGTCAATGTAGAGATAGAATCCATCGCCACCAAATCCTGCGGCATCACCTCCAACCACACGATCATAACCATATCGTGAATCTAACGAAATAGAAGGGATCCAATCCTCCCCATCTTCCAAAGTTGCATCCGCTGTGGATACAGACCCCTGCAAAGGCGCACTACTGTTCACTTCCTGCGCTCGGGTTGCAGAGCCAGCCATAACGAGTATGACCCCCAAAAAGGTAAAGAGTTTCTTCATTAAGCAGTAAAATAGTTTAATTACATAAGAGTATGTTTTATTGTTTAACTTATGTTTTCTCTTATTAGAGAAAAATTTGCGGTCACAGGTTTGCCTCGCGACAAACTTACAACCGCAATTATCAGTGACAAAAATATAAAAAATATTTAATATGCAATCACCCGAAAGGCTAATTTTTGCATTTTTTTGACTAATTCTGTTCCGTAGGCTTAAATCGGCAATAATTTACGACATATCGCCGACCACAGCGGTCGAATCTGCCTCCACTTTTTCCACCTTCGGCACCTCCACAAACATATCTCTGTCGGTAGGCCAACTCTCCACGCGAGTCATCGCCGTGCGTACCATCTGACCGATTGAATTTGTAAAACCAGCACCTCGGTAATGGCTTGTGTTGGTGAGGAATACATACGAAATACCATTCTCGCGATGGTCGATGTAGGCGCAGGTGCCCGACATTGTGCCCGTACGCACCAGCGAGCCGCTGCCTTCGTGGTATCTCGCCCAACCCAGGGCGTAGTCGCCCTTGCGTGTGATGTTCTTCATCTCGGCAACGCTCTCCGCCGAGATAATATCTGGCACACCTGGCTTTCCGTCAATCGACGCCACCAGTCGCATCATCTCCACCGACGATGCCACCCACGCGCCCGCGCCCTGCAAGCCGCGGATATTGTTGCCGCCGTACTCTCTTAAGCGCAACTCGCCCGAACCGTCGTAGGACTCAATGCGCTCCTCGTCGTGACCATAGTAGCGTACCTCGCCTGGGTAGCGCTGCTCGTAGTAGTTGTATGCGATGTGCATATCGTAGCATCCTGCTGGGCGCAGTACATTGGTCTGGAGGTACTCCTCATACCCCATTCCCGATACCTGCTCGATGACGCGCGAAAGCACCAGATAACCCACATTTGAGTATTGCGCCGAGCCACCTGGGGCGCAACGCAGACGCATAGCCAACTGGAAGGCGATGAGTTCGTCGGCCGTAGGCGTTGTGTCCATCTCCTCCCACGCCATCACATCCGCCACGCGGAACATCAGGTCGCCCTTCTGGCGACTGAAACCTGCGGTGTGGTTGAGCAGATGGCGAACGGTGATGTCTGCCGCGCGCTTGTCGCGGTAGTCGGTAAACTGCTTGAGGATGCCGTTCTCGCCAAAGACCTTATCATCGAGGCGCAACAGACCCTGGTCACAGAGTTTCATAATGCCCACCGCCGTAACCAACTTCGACGCCGAGGCGATGCGGTAGATGTCGCCCACCTCTGCCACGCGCTCCTCCTCCTGGTCAGCCCAGCCGAAGCCCTTGCAGTAGATGAGGTGCTCGTCACGCATCACGGCGAGCGAGGCGCCGCGAATGTTGTAGCGGCTCATCCAGCGCTTGATGTACTTCTCCATCGAGGTTGTCGCGGGAAGGTCGGATATGGCATTGCACAGCGAGTCGTTGAGTCGGTAGCCCTGCTCCTCGGTCTCGGCAGCCACCGCCTCATTATCAGACGAGAGGATGCGGTCGAGATAAATCACTCCACCTATCAACAATGTAACTATCACTATGGCAATGTGTCGCTTCATAAAATGGTTGGCTCGAAAAAGGCACGCTCCTAATCGTTGCAAAATTACAAATTTTATTGCAAACGGATAACTCTTTTTTGAATATTGTTACTAAATCGCCTCTTTTTTTATAATTTTGCAACCGTTATCGAAAATCAGAACAATCTATGAGGTATTTTATTGCAACTTTATGCGCCCTTTTTTCGCTTAATTGTATGGCGCAGAGCGGTGCTGGAGTTAAGTTCAAGCCCTACGGTTTTATCCGCAACTATATCAGTTATGACTCTCGCCAGAGTATGAATCTTATGGGCGAGACCTTCACCTTTATGCCCCTCGATGTGCTTATGAATGAGGATGGTACGGAGGATTTGAACGCTGTGGATGAACTCTCGTTTGTGGCTTTCACAACGCGCTTCGGTGTGGATATCAACGGACCACTTATCGGCAAGGCGCAGAGTTCGGCAAAGATTGAGGCGGACTTCTGCGGCTACGGCTCAAACAATACCCTTTTCCGTATTCGTCAGGCGTATGTGCGTATGCAGTGGGAGCGCATCTCGCTCACCTGCGGACAGACCTGGCACCCGATGACCATTCAGGTGATGCCATCCACCACAGGCTTCTCACCTGGCTCGCCCTTCTCACCTTTCAACCGCTCTCCGCAGTTGAATTTGAGCGTTGATATGGGCGGCGGCTGGAACCTTACGGCGGCTGCGTTGTATCAGTTCCCAAATGTGTCGGTAGGTCCCGAAGGCGCAAGTTACGACTACTCGCGCTGGAGCAAGATTCCCGAGTTCTACGCATCGGTTAAGCATGGCGGCGAGCACTTCACACTTGGCGCTGGAGTAGATATTTTGAGCATTATGCCACGCAAGAGCAGCATCGCCGAGCGCGAGGTTGTGGGGACTGATGGCGAGGTTACAACACAGCAGGTGTCTGTTCGCGCGAATGACCGCGTGACGGGCGTGTCGTCGGAGATTTTTGCCGACTATAAGAGTGGAAAATTCAACCTCAAGGGTAAGTTTGTATATGGCGAGAATACATCTCACTTGACGATGATAAGCGGCTATGGTGCAACTGATTACGACCCCACAACGGGTAGTTACACCTACGCCCCTATCCGCTCGCTTTCCTCTTGGTTCAATGCCTCTTACGGAAAGCGTTATGTGGGTAGTCTTTTGGTGGGTTATACCAAGGGGCTCGGCGCAAAGGAGGATTTTATCTCGACCGACGATTTCTGGGTACGCGGTGCGAAGAATGTCGATTATCTCTACCGCGTGAGCCCATCGGTAAGTTATGTTGCCAACAACCTTACAATAGGTCTTGAGGTGGATTATACGGTTGTCGGCTATGGCGATGTGGCAATCAACGGCCGCACCAACGCCCTCCGCGCGGTGGATAACCTCCGCGTCTGCACAATGGTGAAATATGCTTTTTAGCGTTGCTGATTAGTTGGTGGCTATCGTACTCACGGCGTCGCCAACCCTAAAATAAAGAAAAGCGGCACGAAGCCGCTTTTTCTATCTACACGAGTAACTCTCTATATCTCTAAATCCTAACAGCAGGTCGTGGTTTGACATTCGCTTCTTGCCCGCCATTTGCAACGCAAGGATGTGGATGATGCCATCGCTGCAAGTCACCGAGATGCGCTCCTTGCCGTCGGTTGAGATTGTGCCGACTACCCCATCGTGTTGCTTTGGCTCGAACTTAACCTCGAAAATCTTTGCCGAACTGCGCTCCTCACCATCGAGGAACATAGGTGTCCACGCCGCTGGATATGGCGACAGACCACGCACGAAGTTCACGATGCGCTCGCCCTCCCACGACCAGTCGATGCGGCAATCATTCTTGAAAATCTTTGGCGCTGGCTTCAGCGTTGCCTCGTCGATATGCATCTGTTCGATGGCTGTATAGTCGCCCGATGCAATCTTCTCTACGGTCTCCACAACGAGGTCCTTGCCTCTCATCATCAACTTATCGTACATCGTGCCGATGTTATCCTCTGCAAGGATTGGCTCCCTCCACTGACCGATGATAGCACCCTTGTCAATCTCGTGATTTAGGAGGAATGTTGTGATGCCAGTCTCCTTCTCGCCGTTGATAATCGCCCAGTTGATAGGCGCTGCGCCACGATATTGTGGCAGGAGCGAGGCGTGGAGGTTGAATGTACCATATTTAGGCATCGACCAGATAACCTCTGGCAACATGCGGAATGCGATGACAATACCCAAGTCGGGCTGCAACTCCTGCATCGCCGCCACGAACTCCGGGTCGCGCAACTTCTCTGGCTGGAGGATTGGGAGACCCAATTCGCGAGCCGCCACCTTCACATCGCTCTCGTGCATCTTCTGCCCTCTGCCCGCTGGCTTGTCGGGCGTTGTCACGACGGCTACGATGTTATAACCCTCCTCTACCAACTTCTTGAGTGATGTAACGGCAAATTCGGGCGTACCCATAAATACTATGCGGAGATCTTTTCCTTTCATCGTTGTACTTTCTTTAGTCTGCGTTGTTTAACCTTCTCTCGCCACTTGCGCCACGCTGGTGTGGCGGTCACGCGCTTGGCTATCGGCAGCCATACGGGAGCGAGTCTCTTCTTAATCTTCTTGAATTGAGCATCATACCAGTCGGTGTCGAGCAACGAAGAGTCGTTCGTCGCCTTAATCATCAGGTAGATGGCTATCGGCGTCAGGATAAAGGAGGATATCCAGATACCTGTGAATGAACTCCAGGTTCCCTCCTTTGCCATCTTCTCGCCCGATAGGCTGATGACATAGTATATCACAAAGAATACCACTGAGATAACGATAGGCGTACCCATACCTCCCTTGCGGATGATAGCACCCAGCGGTGCACCAATCATAAAGAAGATAATCACCGAGAATGGCAACGAGAGTTTCTTGTGCCAATCGTTCTTACTGCGGTATAACTGATTAAGTCCATCCTTTGCTGAGCCCTCGTCGTAGGAGAACGACTGACGGCTGTTCTGCGCCATTGTGCGTGCCGTACGCCAGATGTCAGCCTGCTCACGCAGAGGCAACTTCTTGAGCGAGTCCAGCAGATTCATATCCCTGAACAACGACTTATCCTTCACCAGCGAGTCGGGCAACTGCAATACCTGAATATCGTTGGTGAAAAGGTGCTCCTTCAGCAGTGGGTCGTAGGAGCGTGCCACAGCCTCGGCAACCTCCACATCGAGCGAGTCGATGGCGTGCTGCAACTCCACGATATTCTTCGCCTGCGATGAGTTTACCATAGTGTTGTCGCTCTGCTCAAAGTCGAAACCCTCCATACGGATTGTCATATCCTGTACATCGAACTTATCGTGGCGCAGTGCATTTTTTGTGTACCAGCGCGTGTTGCGTGTCTGCTGGTAGTTGTCGCCGTTGTAGAGCGTTACGAGCAGGAATTTCTTGTCATCCGAGAGGCGGATGTAACCCTTCTCGGCGATTGTGGTGGTCATATTTCCGCCTTGCGAGCGACCATCGTAGATAAGCACATTGTGTAGCAGACCAGTCTCGGGGTCCTGATGCTCGACGCGGATGCTCATATCCTCGTGGATGCCGTTGAAGAAGAGACCATCCTTGAACTCCAGCACCTGCTTCTGACGCTGGATGTCGCTCAGAATAATCACCGAACGCTTGTAGGCATAAGGCACAAGGTTATTCACGAGGAAGAAACTGCCCACCGAGATGATGAATGTGACGATGATGAGCGGCTGCATAATTCTCATAAGCGACATACCCGCCGACTTCATCGCCTGCAACTCGAAGTTTTCGCCCATATTTCCCATGGTCATAATACCCGCCAAGAGCATCGCCAGCGGCAGACCCAGTGGAATCATATTGATTGTGGCATAGAAGATAAGTTCCAGAATGACATCTGCGCTCAAGCCCTTACCCGTGAGGTCTTCGATGAAACGCCATACGAAGTTCATCATCAACACGAATGTGACGATGAAGAATGTCATAATCAGTGGACCCAAATATGCCTTTAAGACAAGTTTATGAATTGTTTTCATTCCGTTGAGGCGTTTTTACATTTTGCAAAGATAGTGATTTTGCCGCAATTAATATCGCCGAAAGCATAAATATTATGCAAGTGCCTGGCGGAATTTCCCAATTATAACTCGCAATGAGTCCCACAACGGAACTTGCAACGGCAATTATGGTGGCATAAATCGTCATTTTGAAGTATGACTTTGTCATCGCATTTGCCGCTACGGCGGGGATTGTGAAGAGCGAGAGCAGCAGCACGATACCCATAATCTTGATTGCAAGCACCAGCGTCAGCGCCACGATTGCCGAGAGGATGTATGAGATGCGGTTGGTGGCGATGCCCTGACTCTTTGCGAAGTTGCGGTCGAAGGCAATCTGCATAATGGGTCGCCAGCAGAAGGCAAAGCCTACGATACATAGTAAAGCCGAGATAATCAGCAGGATAACCTCTGTTGTTGTGACCGTCACGATGCTGCCGAACATATAACTCGCCAGGTCGCCCGAGGTGTATCCAGGCGCAAGAGTCATAAACAGCGCACCCACAGCCATGCCGATTGACCACATAATGCCGATGGCGGAGTCCTCGCGTATCTTGCCCTTCTGGCTCGCCCACTCGATGCCGAGCGAGGATGCTACGGCGAAGATGGATGCTCCCACGATTGGATTTATACCCAAGTAGAGCGCTATGCCCAGACCGCCGAACGATGAGTGTGTCACTCCACCGCACAAGAAAACCATACGGCGTGAGACGATGTAGGTGCCCACGATTCCGCACATTATGCCGGCGAAGATGGCGGCAAGCAGAGCGTTCAGCAGGTAGCGATATTGCAGTATGTCGATGAAAAAGTCCAAAATCGTAAGTTTATTTCATAAAAACGAGCGCAAATTTAAGTTATTTATTTGGATTGCGTCAAAACTTTTTCCTATTACGATAAAGTTTTTATATTTTCGCACGGTCAAAATGAATGTTTTAGTATGAAGCGTCGCGTAAATTTCCATACTTTGGGCTGTAAACTCAACTTTTCGGAGAGTTCTACCCTTGCTCGCCAGTTCGAGGAGGGAGGCTTCGAGAGGGTTGGTGTGAATGAGCCTGCTGATATTTGTGTAATCAATAGTTGTTCCGTTACGGAGCACGCCGATAAAAAATGTCGCAACTTAATCCGAAAATTGCATCGTCGCAACCCTCAGGCAATCATCGCCGTGACGGGCTGTTATGCGCAGTTGAAGCCTTATGATATCGCGCAGATTGAGGGTGTTGGTATTGTGTTGAGTAATAATGATAAAGGCGATTTATATAAACGAGTGCTTGAACTCGGGAAACAGTCGCAGGCTGAGGTTTACAGTTGTGACTGCGAGGAGATTACCCGCTTCTTTGCGGCCTTCTCGTCGGGTGACCGAACACGCTCGTTTTTGAAGGTACAGGATGGTTGCGACTACAAGTGTGCCTACTGCACTATCCACTATGCCCGCGGAGCAAGCAGAAATATGCCTATTGCAGACCTTGTTGAGGAGGCAAAGCAGGTGGCGGCAACGGGTCTGAAGGAGATTGTCATTACGGGTATCAATACAGGCGATTTTGGTCGCACAACGGGCGAGAAATTTATCGACTTGTTGCGTGCTCTGAACGAGGTTGAGGGTATCGAGCGTTACCGCATTTCATCCATCGAGCCAAATCTCATAACTGACGAAATAATAGAGTTTTGCGCCGCGTCACCTAAATTTCAACATCACTTCCATATTCCGCTACAAAGTGGCTCCGACCGCATCCTCGGACTTATGCGTCGCCGCTACACTTCGGCGAAGTTTGCCGACCGCATAATGAAGGTGCGCGAACTGATGCCTGACGCCTTTGTCGGTATTGATGTTATCACTGGTTTCCCAGGCGAGACGGAGGAGGATTTTCAGCAGACTTACGACCTTTTGGCTCGTTTGCGTCCATCGTTCCTCCATATTTTCCCATTCTCGGAGCGCCCAGGTACGCCAGCGGTGGATATGCCCGACAAAGTTCCCTCTTATATCTCGACGCAGCGCGTGGCGCGCCTCGAAGAGTTGTGCGATGAGTTGCACAGCGAGTTCTGCGTGCAAGGTGTTGGTACAGAGTCGGAAGTGTTGTTCGAGAGCACTATGCGAGGCGGTATGATGTACGGCTATACGGGCAATTACATCCGCGTGAAAGCCCCCTACGACCGCGCCGTCATCAACAAGATTTGCCGCGTGAAAATGCTCTCAATGGACGAAAATCACGACCTTTTGGCGGAGGTTTTGGCGTAATTGTGAATGTAATTCACATAAAATGTGATGCAATTCAATTTTTATTGCTATATTTGCATTAATTAGCATTTTACTTTTTGGTTATGACTGGTATTCGTAAACGCGTTACCGTAGGTTTTTTGAGCATTGTTGTGTTGCTCTTTTTCTCGGGATTGGTCTCTCTGTTTGAGTTGAATCATATGAGTGCCGATATAGAGGTTATCCTCGAGGGTAACCGTCGCAGTCTGGAGTTGTCGGAGAATATGCTGGATGCAATCTCGGCACACGACCGCGCGGTGGTGAACTATGCCGTTTTCCGTGATACGCTCTACTCTGACTCGTGCAAGATGCGTTTTGCGGAACTTGCAGCGCACATCGACGAGGCTCGTGGCGAGGCTACAAAATCGTCGGAGATGATGTTCGACTCGTTGCGTATCAGCGCCGAGCGTCTGCGTGCTGTGGTTCACGAACTGCGTACCTCACGCACCATCGAGCACCTTGTTTTGACCGACACGCTCACCAACGGCGCGCAGTCGTTCGATGGCAAGGGCTGGTATGACCGCAACTATGTGCCCGCCTACGATGCAACGAGCAATAGCATTATGCGTGTGATGTCGCACGCCCAGAGTTTTATGTCGCCCCGTGCCGAGCGCTTGAGCCGCAACGCCTATCGTGCTGTGACTCCGGTGTTTATCTCGCTGGTGGTGATGATTGTCATCTTGCTGATGTTCTACTACTTCATCGTAAGTTACGCCCTGAAGCCTATCATTGAGATGAACAAGAGCCTGGGCGACTGGATGCGTTACAAGATTCCGTTTGCAATCAAGGCGGAGTGTCGTGACGAGTTGCAGGAGTTGAGCGAAAAGATTGGCACTGTGGTGAATAACCCTAAAAAGTTATAGCGAAGGATGAGATTTAGCGTTGTCATAAGATATATCGGAATCGTGTTGTTGGTGCTGGCTGTGTTTATGCTGGCATCGGCTGGTATATCCTATGCCAACAATGTCGATTCGGCATATTCGCCGCTGGTGATGTCATCGCTGCTGACCCTGCTGATGGGTGTCTTCCCGCTGATTTTCGTGCCTCGCACCGACCGCATCTCTCAAAAGGAGGGCTACGGCATTGTTGTAGGCTCGTGGATTGTGGCGAGTGTGGTGGGTATGTTCCCCTACCTGATGTGGGGCGGCGAGTTCACGCTGGTGAATGCGTGGTTTGAGTCGGTGTCGGGCTTTACCACTACGGGCGCATCTATTCTTAACGATATTGAGGCACTGCCCCGCGGCTTGCAGTTTTGGCGCGTGTCGTCGTGCTGGATTGGCGGTGTGGGTGTCGTGATGTTTGCGCTGGTGATTCTGCCTTCGATTGGTAAGAGCCAGATGATGCTCTCAAATGTGGAACTATCATCACTTGCGAAGGAGAATTTCAACTATCGCACGCAGACCATCGTGCGTATCATCCTCTCGATTTATGTGGGTTTGACTGTGGCGACAGTCTTGGCGCTGAAGTTGTGTGGCCTGAACTGGTTTGATTCGCTCTGTCACGCGATGTCGGCGTGCAGCACCTGCGGATTTAGTAATAAGAATTTGAGTGTCGGCTACTTCAACTCGCCAAGTGTTGAGATTGTCCTGATGGTGGCGATGCTTATTGCGGGTATGCACTTTGGCTTGATTTACGCAACGCTGACACGCAAGCAGAACAACATCTTCCGCTCGGAGATTACGCGTTGCTATATGGCTATGTTCGCCATTTCGTCGGTGTTGATTGCAATCAGTCTGTGGAGTTCTCACATCTACCCTACTGCAATCTCATCGTTGCGCCACGCGGCGTTCCAGACCGCTTCGCTGGTGACCACATCGGGCTTCGCGACGGCAGATTGTAACACTTGGACGCCGTTTGCCATACTTATTTTGATGTTCTGCTCGTTAATATGTGGATGCGCGGGCTCAACATCGGGTGGCTTGAAGGTCGATCGTCTGGTTTTGGCGATGAAGATGTTGCGTAATAAGTTGCAGGCGCAGCAGCACCCTAATGCCGTTACGCGCATCAAGGTGGATGGCTACGCGCAGGATCAGGATGTGCTCAATACGGTGATGGTCTATATCGTTGCGTTTATGTTGCTGGTGTTGGGCGGAACATTCTTCAACACGATGTTCGGTTGCGACCTGATGACTGCATTCTCCGCAACGCTGGCGTGTGCAAGCAATGTAGGCCCAGGTTTTGGTGAGGTGGGCGTGATGGATAACTACTCGGTGATGCCTGCTGTGGTAAGATTAAGTTTGTCGCTCATAATGTTGTTTGGGCGTTTGGAAATATTTGGATTGGTTCAAATCTTCTTTATAAGATGGTGGAAATGATGAAGAAATCTATCGTGGCGGGCTTGTTCCTTGCCGCTTTGACTATTGGTAAGGTTTCGGCTCAAGATATTGTTTCTCGCGTGGCGGGTCTTGAGGATAACAAGGAGTATATGGATTTGTTGCGCCGCGACGAACAGTTGCGTGTGCAGACCGACTCGTTGATGTTTCAGATGCGTACACTGCGTAGCGCGATGACCAAGAATGCCGAGCAGCGTGACTCGCTGGCGCAGGTGAAGGGCGACTCGCTGATGATGCTTTTGTCGGGTGTCGAGAGCAAGGTCTATGCATTGCGAGCAAGCAAGGTGAAACTTATCGACAAGATTAATACAATCGAGCAGAATTATGTTCTCTCGACAATGGGCAACATTGGCGACGCACAGTCGGCGCAGGGCTCAAAGTCGCTTTACAGCAACGCCTACTTCGTGCAGAGTTTCGATGGCGAGGACTACAAGATGCTGATGGATGTACACGGCAAGGAGGCGAAGGCCTACGGTTATGTGCAGACCTATGTGAAGAACTACTCCAACATCAAGTCGCTCTACGACCAGTATCTGCTGGGCAAGGAGGAGGCGGAGGCGGAGCGCCTCTATGCCGAGATGTCGGAGGCAATGGCCGAGAATATGATTGTCGAGCGTCAGTTGGCGGACATCTGGAGTGAGATTTATGACCAGAAGTGCTACATCTACTCTTACTTTCTTGAGAAGGAGAACCGCCTCGACCTGCTGGAGTTGTTGGAGAATATGATGGCGGAGTCGCGTCAGGAGAAGTTGGCGGCGCTGGATGACTGCGTGTCGGAGCATATTATGGACTACTGCTTGCAGAAGCCTATCGCGCTGAATTATGAGATGTATGTGGCAAAGTTGCTCAACCTCCCACCGGCGATTGATTCGTTGTCGGTGGCGGCGCGTAATGTGCGTAGCATTGATTACAGAATGCCGGTGATTGATGTTGAGCGCCGTTCGTTCGTAGATTATGAGCCTATCGAATTCCTATCGCGCAGCCCTTACACAGCGTCAAACCCTATCCCCGAGGTGACGGTTTACGAGTATGGCGACATCTATCGTATCCTGGTGGGTACATTCAAGTATAAGCAGCAGCCTTCAATCTTCCGCAATGCGGCGCCTTTGTATGTCGAGCAGTTGGAGGATGGTCGCTTCAGTTACTATGTGGGCGGTTTGCGTACGCGTGACGAGGCGGAGTCGGCTGTGGTGATTATGAAGAAGAAAGGATTTAAGAATCCGCAGATTGTTGAGTGGTGCGACGGTGAGAAGATTAACCTCTCGGAGGAGGGCGCGGCGCGCTCAACATATCGCATCTCTATCTCGGGTGCGGCGCTGGATGATGTGGTGCGCGAGGTGATTGACAAGATGGCGGAGGGTTGCCAGTTGTCGCGCTTGAGCGAAAATAGTTTCCTTTTGAGTTCGTTCGATAGCCGTTCCGTAGCCGAGCGAGTGGCGCAGGCAATCGGTAAGTGCAACGATGCGCTGGTTGTCGAGGTGCAGGAGATTAAGCCCGATGTTATGGAAGAGGAGTAGAACCTTATAATATATATAGTTATGGGTATGATCATATTTTTGGTGTTGCTCGGCGCATTTTTCTTGGTGCTGGAGTTGATATTCTTGCCTGGCGTGACCTTTGGCACTATCCTCTCGATGGTGAGTTACGGCGTGGCAATCGCTATGGGTTTTCATCGTTTTGGCGTGAGTGGCGGCGTGGTGACGCTGTTGGTGTCGCTGGCTCTGTCGTTGGTCGTGACGGTGATTTCGTTGCGTGCCAAGACCTGGCAACGATTGGCCTTGAAAGATAAGGTGGACGGCAGTAGTAACGAGAACCCTGCCGAGGCTGTGAAGGTGGGCGCCCAGGGCGTGACAATCTCTCGCCTCTCGCCTATGGGTAAGGTTGAGATTGACGGCAAACCCTACGAGGCGAAGTCGGGCGGCGAGTATATCGACCAGCGCACGAAGGTCGAGGTTGTGGGCTTCGAGAATTTCGCGGTGATTGTTAAGAAGATGTAATCTAAAACTTGAGATAAAACTTAAAACTTTATAATTATGAGCGAATTACAGATTGGTGTTTTTGCCGTAGTGGGTGTGCTTGTGCTGCTCGCTATCTGGATTATTTTCTACTTTATCCCCGTGGGATTGTGGTTCTCGGCATTGGTGTCGGGCGTGAAGATTAACCTGCTGCAACTCTTCCTGATGCGTTGGCGTAGAGTGCCACCATCAGTCATCGTATCGTCGATGATTGAGGGTACCAAGGCGGGCTTGAAACTCGATGCAAACGAGTTGGAGGCTCACTATCTCGCTGGTGGTAATGTGACAAATGTGGTACACGCTTTGGTGTCGGCACAGAAGGCTAACATCAACCTCGATTTCAAGATGGCAACGGCGATTGACCTTGCGGGTCGTGATGTGTTTGAGGCGGTGCAGATGTCGGTTAATCCAAAGGTTATCAATACCCCACCCGTTGCCGCTGTGGCGAAGGATGGCATCCAGTTGATTGCCAAGGCGCGTGTGACGGTGCGTGCAAACATCAAGCAGTTGGTCGGCGGTGCTGGCGAGGAGACTGTTCTGGCGCGTGTCGGCGAGGGTATCGTGTCGTCAATCGGTTCGGCTGTGTCACATAAGGTGGTGCTGGAGAATCCCGATTCTATCTCTCGCGTAGTGTTGGAGAAGGGCTTGGATGCTGGTACGGCATTTGAGATTTTGTCAATCGACATTGCCGATATTGATGTGGGTAAGAACATCGGCGCGCAACTACAGATGGATCAGGCAGATGCCGATAAGAATATCGCGCAGGCGAAGGCTGAGGAGCGTCGTGCTATGGCGGTAGCGTTGGAGCAGGAGAATAAGGCGAAGGCGCAGGAGGCTCGTGCGAAGGTTATTCTGGCGGAGGCAGAGGTGCCACTGGCAATGGCTGAGGCGTTCCGCAATGGCAACTTGGGCATTATGGACTACTACAAGATGAAGAATATAATGGCCGACACGCAGATGCGTGAGACTATATCAAAGCCAGAGAAGAAGTAGTTTTCTATCCTATTATAGCAAATCAGCCGACCCCGTAAGAGGTCGGCTGATTTTTGTTAAGATAAATAATTGGTTGCTAGAAATTGTAACCTGTAATATAGTCTGCGTAGCTGCTCCAATTATTGGCGGCTTTGTAGATAGTCAATGACCCAGTAGGAACATATATGCGTCTTCCCCAAGCATTATAATCAAATGACTCTATACCGAGTGTTGGAGGAGTTGTTGCTTTACAATATACCGAAGCAAGTTTTACACAATCAAAGAATGCACGATCACCAATAGTAGTTACTCCGTTTGGAATATTGATATTTGTTAAAGACTTGCATCCTTGGAATGCACCCGTGCTAATAGAGGTTATGCTTTCAGGAAGTGTAATACTAGTTAGAGATAAACATTCTTGGAATGCACCCTGACCAATGTTTGTGACAGTATTAGGAATGTTGATATTTTTTAAACCGCATCGATAGAATGTGCCACTCTCAATATAGGTGATAGAGTTAGGTAGATTTATATTGGTCAAAGATGTACAATTAGAAAATGCATTCTGACCAATGCTGGTGACAGAATTTGGAATATTGATATTTACTAATGATTCGCAACCTCCAAATGTTAACATGCCAATGGTGGTTGTTCCAACTGGTAGGACAATATTTGTTAAAGACTTACAATCGTAGAATGCGTATGTTTCAATAGTTGTGACAGTATTTGGAATATCAATGCTTGCTAATGAAGAACAACGAAAAAAGGTGGATTCACTAATGGTAGTAATATTTGGGGGTAAGACAACCCTCTCTAAAGCTACACAATTAGAGAATACAGCTTCTCCCATATAAGGTGCATATTTAGGTAATGTAATGCTTTTTAATGCAATGCAACTGATAAATGCAGAATTACCAATTGATGTGATACTTTCTGGAATGTCAATGTTTGTCAATGCAGAACACTCGCCGAATGCCCAATCTCCAATAGATTTTAAACTGTTTGGGAGGGAAATGTTTGTTAATGCACTACAGCCTCCAAAGGTGTATTCACGAATAGACTCGATGCCTTCTGGGATAGAGATGCTTGTTAAAGTTTCGCAGTTACTAAAAGCATCATTGCCAATATACTTTAAACTATTTGGTAGAGAAATGCTAGTTAATGCTTTACAGCCCCAAAAGGCGTATTCGCCAATAGACTCTATGCCTTCTGGAAGTGAGATACTTGTTAATTCTTCACAACGATAAAAAGCAAAATCATTAATCTCGGTTACACTGTTGGAAATGGGTATTTCAGACAAAGCACTACAGCCACTGAAGGCGCTAGCTCCGATAGAAGTAACGCTCTCTGGAATGGAGATGTTTGAGAGGCTTGTGCAATTTTCGAAAGCGTTATTGCCGATTGTAGCCACACCCTCTGGGATGGTAATGTTTGTAAGGCTGGTACAGCCTGAGAATGCATTTTCGTCGATTGAAGTGATGCCTTCAGTCGTTGTTGCGCTACGGGTGATTATAGATTCTCCGTTTGAAAGAATAATATTCTCAAGAGTTGTGCAGTTCGTGAATGCGTTTGCTCCAATCTTGGTTACAGAATCATCGAAAGTGATAACACCTACACCATTCTCATATGTATTACTTGTGATGTTTGCGCCGAAAGCATTTGTGTTATAAGGTGTTACTGCAGCGTTGTCGGTTGATGTGTAGATGATCTCATTTGCGGCTGCAATGGTGCTTGGTAAGGTTGTGGTGACCTCAAATGCGTTCATTGTCTTGAATGTGTTTCGCTCGATAGAGAATGTCTTTGAGGTTGATTTTGTCATTGTCTTGCCTTCGGTGTCGGTGATTGTGATTGAGAAACCACCCTCGAATGTTGTGGGAGGAACTACAAACCAAAACTCGGTTGCATCTTCGACTGTTGCGCCAATCGTAACGCCCTCGCCACAATTCAATTTTATGGCAGTCTCGCTATTCTCTGCGATTGTAAGTTCTGGTAAAGAGCCGTAGGTGGCTACAATACTCGCCTCGCCTGCCAAAGGCTCAGAATTGTTGCCCTGTAAGATTATGCTCTTAATGGTGATACCCTCTCCGTAGAGTTGCAAACGCAGATAACCTCCCAAATTTTTGAAAGGTAGGAAGGTGTCGTTGGTGTCGGCTGTTACGGCAACCATAGTATTTGCGCCAAGACCAAACGAATCCTCTGCGTAGTTTTGTTCAGCAGGGAGTTTTAGTGTGATAATCTCGTCGTTACTCAATGCGTTGTCCTCGGCGTATGGATAAACAGCGTAATTTGTTGATATTGCGTTGCCTGTGGCGAAGTCACCTGTGCTGATTTTGGTGAACTTGCCGCTGTTATCGCCTGTGTTGCCTGCAAACTTATATTCCTCATTGAGTGTGGATGTGAATATTGTAAGGCGGTCGTCAGCACTCCACAATAGTTTGAAATTATCATCCAAGTAAGTTCGGGTAGTAGCATTTTCAAATGATGCGGTAAAATGGCGAGGAGTAATTTTTGGAGTCAAATCCTGCTCGTGGCTACACCCTACAATCGCGAGGAGTGTCGCCATAAATAAAGATAACTTCTTCATAATTGATGTTTATTAAATTACCAATCGAAATTTCCTCCATTAAGTGGGTTTTCCAATGGCTCATCATTGCTTGCTGCAAAGCCTTTTTCAATTTCCACCTCGATAATCTCTACTTCGGGTGAAATGTAATTTTGTTTCTCCATAGTAAAATGATATTAAAAATTAAACAATAAAATTCATTTTACTATCCGACTCCTCGATAGTTTGGCTAGATTAATAAAATGCAGAAAGTGTGGAGTCGTTCGTTTATTTTGAGTAGAGGTTCTGGAATACCTTTGCATAAATAAACAATACCCCACACTCGTACAGTATGGGGTAGGCACAGAGCGCGCCGACATCACATACAGATACAAGCGATGAGTGTTATTGCCCTCCTTATGCAATTTGAAATTTTCCAGATTTCTACTCAAGGATTAGCGAAACACTTTCACTGAAAATATGTCTGCTGAATTACTCAGCACTACAAAAATAGGAAAAAATATTCAACTTATGCTTTGGGAGAGTGATTTTTATAATAATTTTCCTTGTTTTGCGTTTGTTGGGCGAGAGAATATGCTCGGTGGGGTGAGAAAATGCGAAAAATATTGACTCCAAGCGGTGTTTTATCGTAAGTTTTTGGTATATTTGCAGATATTTTGTGAACGAATAAAGATAAGAAATCAGATATGAAGAATTGTTTCAAGAGAATGTGGGCGGCGGTGATGGTCGTAATGCTCTGTGTAGCAGCGCTTTCATCGTGCCATACCAACGAGAAATATGAGTTCGAGTTCTCGATGCCGGGTCAGGTGGTGACTACCCTCGGCTCTACTATCGTAGTGCCTTACAAGGCGGTGAACATCTCGACCGTATCGGTGACTGCTTCTCCTGCGGGATGGACAGTTGAGAGCATGGATGTGGTTAATTGTACAGTCACTGTCACTGCGCCAAGCAGCTTTGCAAACGAGGAGAACGATATTGAGGAGAATGGTTTGATCAAGCTTTCAGGCTACACCGCAGCGGGTACTTCGGTTTACATCTCATCTTACCTCTCGTTGCTCAACCGCAGCGTAGACCTTACGGCGGAGCCTTCAAACTGCTACGCTATCTCGCAGAAGGATACACGCTACACCATTGATGTGACCCACAAGGGTGAGTCGTCGGAGCGCATCTCGCCAGCGAAGGTGGATGTGATTTGGCAGACAAGCACCTACCTGCTTGATTTTGATGGTTTTGACCCAGAGAGTGGTACTTACACATTCTATATCGGCTCGGAGGATATCACCGACGATAACGACGAGGTAATCGGCACTCGTATGCCAAAGGGTAACGCTGTGATTGGTGCTTACAACGAGGCTGACGAGTTGATTTGGAGTTGGCATATCTGGCTCACTGATGCTGATGTGGATGAGATGGCAATCTCAACATCGGCGGGTGAGATTATGGACCGCAACATCGGTGCATACACCAACAGCAACGGCTCAACCGACACAGAGTTGATTTACGACTCTTACGGCTTGTACTTCCAGTGGGGTCGCAAGGATCCGTTCCCTCGTCCACGCGACTATAAGTTCACAAACAACCGCGACGAGTTGGCTTACACTGGCGGCGGTGCATCAAAGTTGTTCCGCTATGTGACTGCCGAGATGGTCGAGGGCGAGGTGCGTAACCACCCATTCGGTACAATGGATTATGCGATTGCCGACCCATTCACATTTATCCTGGGTACTGCTGACAATGACTTCGACTGGTTGCACGGCGAGCACGATGCATCGTTGTGGAGCGCAACCGCAAAGAGCAAGAATGACCCTTGTCCACGCGGCTGGAGAGTGCCTGATGCATCGGTATTCACGAATTTCGACATCGACGCGGAGCAGGATGCTGCTGCTTTGGCGGATGTTCGCAATATGTATGGCTGGCATTTGGTTGATAAGACCACCGGCGTGAAAATCTTTATGCCCGGCGCGGGTCGTCGCAGTTATGAGAATGGCGTACTGACCAATATGAACAACTATGGTTATGACCACAACCCAGCACCTTGGATTGGTTACTACTGGACAGCATCTTCAACAAACGGCAACAAGGCGCAGTCGATGTTCTTCGACCTGAACACCACTCGTGCGGTGAACAACCGTTATGAGGCACAGAAGGCGATGTATCGTGGTAACGGTATGCAGGTGCGCTGCGTAAGAGAGTAGAAATCGTTAAGGAAGGTGTTTTCTGCGTTATAATTTTGTAGAAAACATAATAAATAACAATAAGAGGTAGCCCCACATCGGGACTACCTCTTTTCTTTTACTCTGCCCTGCCCTCTGATGATGTCGCATCTTGAGGTAAGGCGGTGCGGGAGGAATCATAATCTCTGGTCGGCTCGTCGCTCTGCTCACCACCCAGACAGGTGACAAGCAGCAGCGAGAATAGCAACACGGCGACTATCGTGAGATATTGCCGCGATGCACGGCGTATGTCATCTTTCATCGCTCAATTGGTTATGACTCCGCCTCGATAAGCGCCTTCACGAGCGAGACATTCTGCGAAGCCTCCTTCAAACCCGCCTGCGCTGCCGACTGGAATAACTGCAATGCCTGCTGGAGGTTGCCCTGCGCCATAGCGAGGATACCTCGCGAGTTCATCGCCTGTGGGATGTTGTCTGGCACGCCCTTGAGGTACTCGGCAGCCTGCTCATAGTCGCCATTCGCCATCGCTACATTGGCGGCGTTGATACGCGCCTCTGGTGACTCTGGGTAGTTTTCAACGGCGAGGATGATTATGTCGTACCACTCTTTGCTACGCTTGTTGTAGGTAAGCGCAACCATATAAATATCCTCCAAAGAGAGGCGCGAAGGGTCTTTGGCGAGTTGCGCCTTAGCCTCGTCAAGACTCAAGTTGCTCTGCGTAAAGTCGATGGTGATATCGGTGGTACGCAACTGCGGATACCAGGTGCGAAGCATAAAGTCATACTGCACTGGGAAACGCTCCTTGATGGTCTTGTTCTTGTCGGCTGGCGAGATTGTGCCATCGTCGATAACCTCGATGATATTGAGGTAGTTTTCGATGCAACTCTCGTTGAGCAGTCGTTTCACCTCGTCCCAGTTCGCCGGCGAGGATGCCCACGAAACCTTTATGTCGCTTGGCAGGTTTTTGTCGGTAAGGTGACTCTTGACTGCTTCGGCGCGCTTGGTGGCGAGGGTCTCGTTGAATGAGAGTGGACCTTCGGGTGATGCGTAGCCCATCAGGTGGATGCTCTTGATGTCACTACCCTTCTCAAGTGTCTTATTCATGGCTTCAATATGTGCGCTGTTATCCATCCACGCAGGGTTTATGGTGCTCTTGTTTACGGGAAAGAGGATGTTGAATGACTGCTGGCTGACGGAAGCGGTTGTGTTCTTTGGCGTCATATAGGCGTACGCCGGTTTTTGGTTTGGCTGCGCAGAGGTGGCGCTGCTCTTGTCATTCAGCATTGCGAGCGGTATGAGAGCCTCGTCGAGCGGATAGTCGTGGCACGAGATACACTCCTCGCGCAAGATGAGTTCCGAGTGACCCATCCAACTCTCGTAAGGTGCATCGGTCTGGTAGTCAATCTCCTGCACCTCGTTTTTGCGGTGGCGGATGTAGGTGTTGGCGCTCTCGTAGAGGTCGCTCTTGTTGCGCTCGTGGACGATGTGGCGACGGCGACCGTCGATGATGACGGCTGGGAGTTGCAACATCTCGCTGCCGTCGGTGAGGTATGGCGTGAGGCGGATAGCCTGGTTGGAACGAATCTTAACGCCGTCGAGAAGTATCGAGAAATCAACCTCAAGGCGGTTGGCTGTGCGCTGCATCTCGATGTCGCCAATGAGCAAGCCGTAGCCCGTGGTGCTCTCCTGCGCGTGGGCATAGCGCGTGCCAATGGTGAGCGCGAGGAGGAGAAGTAGAGTGGTGTAAATCTGTTTCATAGTCGGTCGCTTTAGAAGAGATAAACAAATGAGATGGCGAGTTTGGTGATGCCCCAGTAGTTTTTGTTGCCGTCGGAGCGAGTCTTTGCGCCCTGCTCGGCATAGGAGTACTGGTCATACCACGCGTGAGCATAGCCTACGCCCACCTCTGCCTCAAGATTCCAATGCTTGCCGAGCATCCAAGCATAGCCGTAGCCTATACCGCCACCGAAGGCGTGGCCCTTGTAGCGGTAGTCCTCAAGACTATCCCAGATGCTGAACGGAAATGATGAGAGGTTGCCGATGTTGAACCCGCCGCCGATGAGATGTGCGGCGAGGAAGTGGCCGTTGAAGCGCTCGCAGGTCCACCAGCGGAACTCGGGCTGAACGAGCCAGTGCTTCCACTGCTTGTCGCCAGAGAATGAGAAGGGGTTGAAGCCTGCCGAGATGTCGAGCGTGGTTTGCTTGCCCAAGCCTATCTCCACGCCCAGGTTTGGCGATGCCGACGCCCAATAGAGCAGATTGGTCTTGATGCCAATCTCCTGTGCGGAGGTCTTTCCGAAAAGTGCCGTGAGTGACAGCACGAAGAATAGAAATTTTTTCATAATTTGATGATTGCAATTGTTCGCTTGCAATCAATCAAACTTCGCACCAAAGCGGGATTTTCGGGTGATGAAAATGGCGTACCTTATATAAATTATAGGTCGTGGAGCGCCTTACAGAAGCGAATTTACACCCTCGATGGCGAGGATGATAAGGGCGTAGCGGAATGCCTTGCCGATAAACATCGTGAGCGTTGTGAGATATACATTGCTACGCATCAGACCCAGCAACACCACAATAGCCTCGCCCACCCACGGCAGAACGCTGAATAGACCCATCCACGCACCGTAGCGCTTAACGAACCTCTCGACCTTATCGAGCGACTCCTGCTTGACCTTGAGCCAGCGCTCAATCCACTGCATATTGCCAAGCCAGCCGAGCCAGTAGCAGACAACTCCGCCCAGGGTGTTGCCTATGGATGCCGAGAGTAGGCACAGCATAGGGTCGAGCCCCATCTGCACCAGTACGGTGAGCACCACCTCGGAACTGAATGGGAGGATGCTGCCCGCCACAAATGCCGCGAGAAAGAGTCCCAAATAGCCCCAATTTATGAAAAAATCTACTATTGCATCCATTTCGATGTGATTTGATATGCAAAAATAGTGAATTTTTTTATATATTTGCATTCGTTGTGTCGCGCGACGAGTGCGAAACCCAAAATAGAGTTTAACTTGCATCGTAAATAGATGCCCTAAATGAGTGATAATGAAGAGATTATTTTTACTGCTTATAGCAATATTGAGCCTTTGTAGTGTGTCGGCTCAAGTGACCACAGCCTCGCTCCGAGGCGTGGTTGAAAATTCCCAGAACGAGAAGTTGATTGGTGCAACCATTGTGTTGTCGCATCCCGAGACGGGTGGCGAGTATGTCGTTGTGGCTGGTGCTGACGGTCACTACGCCCTGCACGGCGTGCGCCCAGGCGACGGGTATGAGTTGGAGGTGAGTTACATCGGCTACAAGACCTTCAAGGTCGCTCCGCTGGTGCTGAAGGTTGGCGAGGTGCGCCTGCTGGATGTGGTGATGCAGGAGAGCGTTGAGATTGAGCAGATTGTGGTGGATGGCGCATCGAAGGATGTGGGCGATGTGAAAAATCAGTTCTCGCAGAAGTTGATTTCGCAGTTGCCAACGGTGTCGCGCTCGTTGTATGATGTGGTGCGACTGGTGCCGCAGGCGATGTCCACGAAGGGTGGCGGTATCTCTTATGGTGGTGTATCTAATCGCTATAACTCGTTTATGATCAACGGAATGGCGAATAATGATATGTATGGACTTTCGTCATCGGGTACAAATGGCGGTCTGTCGAATGCTAACCCAGTGGCGCTGGATGCCATCGAGCAGTTGGATGTTGTGGTGGCGTCGTATGATGTGCGTATGAGTGGCTTCAATGGCGGTGCAATCAATGCCATAACCAAGTCGGGAACGAATGATTTTCGCGGTAGCGCATACTCCTATTTCAATAATCAGGATTTCTATGGCACAACGCCAGGAAAGGATGTTGCCGAGCGCAAGAAACTTGATGAAAAGACTGCGCAGGTCTATGGCGTGACGCTGGGTGGTGCTGTGGTGAAGGATAAATTGTTCTACTTCATCAGTGGCGAGTTGAATCTCGACCGCTCGCCTTCGTCATACTACCTCGGTTATGATGGCGTGGCGCTCAAGGAGGATGAATTGAAGCGTGTGGCGGAGCGATACTTTGCCTTGACGGGATATGATGGTGGCGGAACGGGCAGACGCAATGTTGAGAAACGCTCGGGCTCGCTGCTTGCTAACCTTGAGTGGCGCATAAACGATAGAAACCGCCTCTCGGCAAGTTATAGTTTTCTGGATGCAAAGGCGGAGGATTACGCCAATTCGATGACCTCGTTTACATTCGTGGGCTCGGGATATGCCAATTACAGCCGAGCGCACTACCTTGCTCTGTCGCTGGAGTCGCGTATGGCGGATGGCGTGCATAACTCGTTGCGTGTGGGTTATTCGCGTGTGGAGGATGGTCGCAGTCCCGATGTGGAGGGCGATTTGCCAAGCGTGATAATCAAGAATACGGGCACGACGGGCGGCGTGACGCTTAACATCGGTAACAACCGCTATGCGGGCGTGAATGCTCTCTCGCAGGATGTGGTGACGCTGACCGACGATGTGATTATCGACCGCGGAGCGCACTCGCTGACGGTGGGTATGCACCACGAGTTTTACAATATCCACAACCGCTATCTTGCCAATGCCTACGGTACATATACCTATAACTCAATAGAGGATTTCGAGCAGGATAAGGCTGCGATATATGAGTACAACTACACCGACCCTGCGGTGACGGGCTCAACCACCTGGGGCCCGAAGTTTAACGCCTCGGAGTTGAATTTCTATGTTCAGGATAAGTGGATGCTGGGCCGAGGTCTGCAACTCTCGTATGGTGTGCGTGCTACCCTGCCGCTCATCTTCAACACCCCTACCGAGAATGAGTCGTTCAATGCGGGCGAGATAGCGCAGAAGTATGATATTCGCATCGGCGATGTGCCACGCGCGCAGTTGCTCCTCTCGCCACGAGTGGGCGTAGCGTGGGGCAGAAATTATGAGTGGGGTCGCCTTACGGTGGATGGCGGTGCGGGCTTGTTTGCCGGTCAGGTACCATTTGTATGGATTGTGAACAACTACTCGAATACGGGCGTTGAGCAGAAGGGTCTGCGCCTGACGGCGAAGATGGATGGCGGTAAGGTTGTGGAGTCGGCCAACAACTTTAGTGTGAAGCCCTCGCCTACTACGGCCTCCAACACACGCTTTATGCTCAATGCGATGAATGATGATTTCCGCTATCCGCAGAACTTCAAGGCGAATGTTGCGGTGGGTGCTACCTCGCGTAACGGCTGGTATGGTCGCGTGGAGGCGCTCTATACAAAGACCATTCACAATGCCGTATTTAGAAATATGGCGGTGGAGCGTACGGGCGATAATATCTACGCTGTGGGTGGCGCAGAGGCTGCGGGTGGAGTGCCGCTATACAAGAGCGTGACAAACGAATATTCGGCGATATATTATCTTGACAACACAACGAAGGGTTACTCTTACTCTTTGTCTGCAATGCTATCGAAGGAGTTTTCGTGGGGCGGCTCGGTGATGGCGTCGTATAACTTCTCGCACGCCTACTCGGTGTGTGATGTCCCCTCAACATCCTCTTCGTCGAACTGGAACAGAACCTATGCGGTGGATTTGAACTCGCCCGAGTTGTCGTTCTCGGCGTATGATGTGCCACATAAGTTCTCGCTTGCGATGGCCTACAAGAAGCGCTACGCGAAGAGTCTGGAGTTTGCGGCGAGCCTTGTCTATCAGTTGAACTCGGGTCAGCGCTACTCGCTCTGCTTTGGCGAGTCGGTGGACTTTAATGGCGATGCGGCATTTGGCTCTACACCGATGTATATCCCAACCGAGGATGAACTCGACAGAATGAAGTTTGCCGATGGTGAGTCACGCAAGCGCTGGTCGGACTATATTGCATCGGACGACTACTTGAGCGCGCATCGTGGCGAGTATGCCGCACGAAATGCGATGCAGACACCTATGGAGCACACCCTCGACCTTCATCTGGCGCACGGCTTCTACTTTAACTCGGCTACGCATCGCAAGGTGGAGTTGTCGCTTGATGTGATGAATCTGGGCAACCTTATCTGTCGCGATTGGGGTACATATTACAATGTGTCGGGCGTGAGATTGCAACCCGTAACCATCACCTCGGTGGAGGATGGTGTGCCGGTATATCGCTTTACAGATGCCAAACTCACGACCGATAATTTGCTCTCGCGCTGGCGTATGCAGTTGGGTGTGAGGATTGTCTTTTAGGGAGTGAAATTTTTGTAGAAAAAATGGCGTAGAAAATATGCCGTTTGAAAAATTTTTCGTACCTTTGCACAAAATATGTGTTACTATGCCACGAGGATGTTACATAACTGCGACAAGAGTTAAGCATCACGCTGAAGAGCGATGCTCTGGTTGTTGTTTTTCATCTGCTGGCGTTTCTGTTAATGACGGAACTACTGTTTATTTTTATTAGATATGGGCGACTGTTTGGTCGCCTTTTTTGTGGATATTTATGAAGCAGCGAATAATACTCAAATCAGGCAATGTGGTGCGCGAGGGCGTGCAGGAGCAACTCGATGTCGTGGTTGCTGACGGCAAGATTGCGTTCGTAGGTAAGAGTGTCGAGCCAGAGGCTGGCGACAAGGTTGTGGATTGCGCGGGTAAGTTGGTTTGCAGTGGTCTTGTTGATCTGCATGTTCACCTGCGTGAGCCAGGTTTCTCGTCGAAGGAGACAATAGCGTCGGGTACCTCGGCGGCGGCGCACGGCGGCTTTACTACCGTATGCTCGATGCCTAACCTTGCACCAGCGCCAGATACGATGGAGCACCTGCAGGAGCAGTTGGACCTTATCGCAAAGGATGCAGTTGTGAAGGTACTCCCCTACGCCACTATCACAGAGCGCAGAGCGGGTGATGAGTTGGTGGACTTCGCTGCGTTGAAGCCTTATGTGGCTGGCTTCTCGGATGATGGCACTGGTGTGCAGCGCGAGGAGGTGATGAAGGCTGCTATGGAGGCTGCTGCCGAGAACGACTGCATCATCGCGGCACACTGCGAGGTGGATGATTTGTTGCGCGGCGGTTATATCCACGATGGCGAGTATGCACGAAAGAATGGGCATCGAGGTATCTGCTCGGAGAGCGAGTGGGCGCAGATTGAGCGCGATATTAAACTCACCGAGGAGATTGGTTGCCGTTACCATGTGTGCCATATCTCTACGAAGGAGAGCGTGGCGCTGATTCGTGAGGCGAAGAGCCGTGGCGTGAAGATTACCTGCGAGACAGGTCCTCACTACCTGACAATGTGTGATATGGACCTTCAGGAGGAGGGTCGCTTTAAGATGAACCCACCTATCCGTTCGGCGGAGGATAGAGATGCTCTGGTGAAGGGTATTCAGGATGGAACTATTGATGTCGTGGCGACCGACCACGCACCTCACACAGCCGAGGAGAAGTCACGCGGTCTGGAGCGCAGCGCGATGGGCGTTGTAGGTCTGGAGACCTCGTTTGCGGTGATTTACACCAAGTTGGTTAAGACGGGCGTAATCACATTGGAGAAGGCTGTGGATGTGCTTGCCGAGGCACCACGCCGCATCTTTGGCTTGGGTGGAAAGTTCGCAGAGGGCGAGGCGGCTGATATTGCTGTGTTTGACCTCGAGGCGGAGTGGACAGTTGATCCCGAGAAGTTCCACTCGAAGGGCAAGGCTACCCCATTTGAGGGTTGGGCACTTCAGGGCGAGTGCTGCCTGACGATGGTCGATGGCAAGATTGTGTACGAAAGATAAAACAAAACAATATAAAATTTTTAGGAATGAAACCATTTACAAAAAAGTTAGTTCTTGAGAACGGTTGCGAGTTTCTCGGCTATAGCTGCGGTGCTAATGTCGAGCGCGTGTGTGAGATCGTTTTCAACACTTCGGTGGTGGGCTATCAGGAGATTCTCTCTGATCCTTCCAACATTGACCAGATTGTGGTAATGGCTTATCCTCTGATTGGTAACTACGGTATCACCGACGAGGACTTCGAGGCAAAGGTGCCACAGATTGGTGGTATGGTTGTGCGTGAGTGCAACGAGAACCCAAGTAACTTCCGTTACACAAAGACATTCTCGGAGACTTTGGAGGAGCAGGGAATTCCTTGCATCGCAGGTGTGGACACTCGCCAGATTGTACGCATCATCCGCGATGAGGGTTGCCAGCGTGCTGCTATCGTGAACATCGACACTACAAAGGAGCAGGCTCTGGAGATGATTAAGACTACCCCACTCCCAACCCAGCAGGTGAAGAAGGTGAGCTGCCGCAAGCGTTGGTTCTCGCGTACAGCAAACCACAAGTATGATGTTGTAGCCGTAGATTGCGGTATCAAGCACAACATCATCCGTCAGTTCAACCAGCGCGGTTGCAATGTGACTATCGTCCCTTACAACACCACTTTGGAGGAGATAAAGGCGTTCAACCCAGATGCAATCCTCATCTCAAACGGCCCTGGCGACCCAGCGGCTTTGCCAGAGGTTGTGGAGTTGATTAAGGCTGTGAAGGGTGAGATTCCAGTAATCGGTATCGCGCTCGGTATGCAGCTCATCGCATTGGCTTACGGCGCGAAGGTTTACAAGATGAAGTGTGGTCACCACGGCGGCTCGGCAGTTCGTTGCTTGGAGAGCGGTCGCGTAGATCTCACAGCGCAGAACCACGGCTTCGCGTTGGATGCAGAGTCATTGAAGGCAACAGCATTGACCATTACACACGAGAATGTGTTGGATGGTACGGTAGAGGGTGTTGAGTGCAAGGCCGAGAAGGTCTTTGCAGTGCAGTTCCACCCAGAGAGCGCACCAGGTCCACAGGACAGCACATATCTTTTCGATGAATTTATTAAACTGATGGAGGAGTATCAAAATGCCTAAAAGAACAGATATTAAGAAGGTAATGGTGATCGGCTCGGGTCCGATTGTCATTGGTCAGGCGGCAGAGTTCGACTATGCAGGAACACAGGCGTGCTTGGCATTGAAGGAGGAGGGTTACGAGGTTATCTTGGTGAACTCAAACCCTGCAACCATTATGACCGACACAAACATCGCCGACAAGGTTTATATGGAGCCTTTGACGCTGGAGTATGTGGCGAAGATTGTGCGCTATGAGCGTCCAGACGCTATCGTGCCAGGCTTGGGTGGTCAGACAGGTTTGAACTTGGCTGTTCAGCTCGCAAAGAAGGGCGTGCTCGATGAGTGCCATGTTGAGATTTTGGGTACTTCGTTCACCTCTATCGAGGAGGCAGAGGACCGCGAGTTGTTCAAGGACTTGTGTGTTCGCATTGGCGAGCCAGTGTTGCCTTCGCTCGTTGTAAACTCAATGGAGGATGGTGTTAAGGCAGCCGAGGAGATTGGTTATCCTGTGGTGTTGCGTCCAGCCTTCACATTGGGTGGTACAGGTGGCGGTTTCGCCGACAACGAGGAGGAGTTGCGCGAGATTATGCGTAACGCATTGGTGCTCTCGCCAGTACACCAGGTATTGGTTGAGAAGAGTATCAAGGGTTACAAGGAGATTGAGTTCGAGGTGATGCGCGATAAGAACGACACCGCAATCGCAATCTGTAGTATGGAGAACATCGACCCAGTGGGTATCCACACCGGTGACTCAATGGTTATCGCTCCAGCGCAGACCCTGACAGACAAGGAGTATCAGTTGATGCGTAACAGCGCGCTGAAGATTATCCGCGCGTTGAAGATTGAGGGTGGTTGTAATGTGCAGTTCGCTTTGGACCCACTCTCATTCAACTACTATATCATCGAGGTGAACCCTCGTGTATCTCGTTCATCAGCGTTGGCATCAAAGGCGAGTGGTTTCCCTATCGCTCGCGTAACAGCGAAGATTGCAGTAGGTTTGACTCTCGACGAGATTATGATTGCAGACCGTCCTGCTTGCTTCGAGCCAGCGTTGGACTATGTAGTTTTGAAGGTGGCACGCTTCCCATTCGATAAGTTTAGCGACGCATCTAATGAGTTGGGTACACAGATGAAGGCTACTGGTGAGGTGATGAGTATCGGCCGTACAATCGAGGAGGGCATCTTGAAGTCTGTCCGCTCGTTGGAGACTGGTGTTTGCCACATCCACAACAAGAAGTTCGACGATTGGAAGGTGGAGGCATTGTTGGAGTACATCCGCAAGGGTACCGACGACCGCATCTACGCTATCGCACAGTTGATTCGCCTGGGCGTTGATTTGCTCATCATCTACAACCACACAAAGATTGATATGCTCTTCCTGGAGAAGTTCAAGAACATCGTTGAGATGGAGAAGGTTGTGGCTGCAAATGTGGGCGATGTAGCGGTGTTGAAGGAGGCTAAGCGTATGGGCTTCAGCGACAAGTTCCTCGGTCAGTTGTGGAACAAGTCAGAGGCGGAGATGTTCCAGTTGCGTAAGGCAAATGGCGTATTCCCAGTATATAAGATTATCGACTCTTGCGCGGGCGAGATTGACACTTATGTACCTTACTTCTACTCTACTTACGAGGCAGAGAACGAGTCAGTGCGTAGCGACCGCAAGAAGATTTTGGTGCTCGGTTCTGGTCCTATCCGTATCGGTCAGGGTGTGGAGTTCGACTACTCGACTGTTCACGCTATCTGGACTATCAAGGAGGCTGGTTACGAGGCTATCATCATCAACAATAACCCAGAGACAGTTTCTACCGATTACACCATCAGCGACAAGCTCTACTTTGAGCCACTCACTGTGGAGGATGTGATGAATGTCGTAGAGTTGGAGAAGCCAGAGGGTATCGTGGTTTCACTCGGTGGTCAGACTGCAATCAACCTTGCAGAGCCATTGGCTGAGTTGGGTGTAAACATCATCGGTACCGGTATCGAGGCTATCAACAACGCCGAGGACCGTAAGTGCTTCGAGCGCATTATGAACGAGGTGGGCATCCCACAGCCAAAGGCAAAGGCGGTGACCGACATCGAGTCAGGTGTGGAGGCAGCAAACAACATCGGCTACCCAGTTTTGGTTCGTCCAAGCTTCGTGTTGGGTGGTCGCGCAATGCAGATTGTAGCTAACGAGGAGACTTTGCGTCACTACTTGCGTTCAGCGGTAGAGGTGAACGAGAAGTCGCCAGTGTTGGTTGATAAGTATATTCAGGGTAAGGAGTTGGAGGTAGATGCTATCTGCGACGGTAAGGATGTGTTCATCCCAGGTATTATGGAGCATGTGGAGCGCACAGGTATCCACTCGGGTGACTCTATCAGCGTATACCCTACTTTCAGCGTGAGCCAGCAGGTGAAGGATACTATCATCGAGTACACCAAGCAGTTGGGTCTTGCTATCGGTATCGTAGGTCTTTACAACATCCAGTTCATCGTTGATGAGCAGGAGAAGGTATATGTAATCGAGGTGAACCCTCGTTCATCGCGTACCGTGCCATTCCTCTCGAAGTCGACTGGTGTGCCTATGGCGAAGATTGCTACAATGGTTATCCTGGGTCACTCACTCAAGGAGCAGGGCATCACAGAGATCTACGGCAAGGAGAGCACTCGCTGGTTCGTTAAGTCGCCAGCCTTCTCATTTGCGAAGATTCGTGGTCTGGACTCTTACCTCTCTCCAGAGATGAAGTCTACAGGTGAGGCTATCGGTTACGACTCAAGCCTTAACCGCGCACTCTACAAGTCATTGCAGTCTTCAGGCGTAGCGGTGGCTAACTATGGTACTATCTTCGTGACTATCGCCGACTGCGACAAGGAGCGTGCATTGCCACTCATCCGTCGTTTCTACGACCTCGGTTTCAACATCGAGGCTACGAAGGGCACTTGCGAGTTCTTGCGTGCTAACGGCATTCGTACTCGTCACCTCCGCAAGTTGAGCGAGGGCTGCACCGAGATTTACGATGAGTTGCGCAAGGGTCATGTTACCTATGTAATCAACACTATCGATGTCAACCAGCACAGCACTCGTCGCGATGGTTATGACATCCGTCGTGCGGCAGCCGAGAACAATGTGACTCTGTTCACTGCGTTGGAGACTGTGAGCGTGTTGCTCAACGCATTGGAGGAGATTACTATGGGAGTTTCAACCATTGATGGCAAATAATTATGTACAAGAAAGGTATATATAAAGTCATTGCGAATACACCTCTCACACGAGAGGTGTATCGTATGATTTTGGAGGGTGACACCAAGTGGATTAAGCGCCCGGGTCAGTTCGTTAATATCGAGCTGGAGGGTCTGTTCCTGCGTCGCCCTATCTCAATCAGCGATTGGGACGAGAAGACAATCACCATCATCTATAAAGTTGTGGGTCAGGGTACCGAGCAGATGAGCCGTATGCAGGCGGGCGTGGAGCTCGATGTGTTGGTAGGTCTGGGTAACGGTTTCAACCCCGATGTGGAGAATGAGAAGCCTCTGCTTGTGGGCGGTGGCGTGGGTGTTCCCCCACTCTACCACTTGGCGAAGATGCTTATCGCCGATGGTCGCAAGGTGAGTGTTGTGTTGGGCTTCAATACAGCTTCTGAGGTATTCTATGCTGACGAGTTCAAGGCGTTGGGCGCAGATGTATATGTGTCGACTGCCGATGGCTCGATGGGCGTGAAGGGTTTTGTGACTGACGCTATCCGCGAGGCGGCGATTGACTTCGACTACTTCTACTCTTGTGGTCCGTTGCCAATGCTCAAGGCGTTGTGCGGCTGCACAGATGTGAAGGGCGAACTCTCGTTTGAGGAGCGTATGGGTTGCGGTTTCGGTGCTTGTATGGGCTGTAGCTGCAAGACATTGACGGGTAACAAGCGTATCTGCAAGGAGGGCCCTGTGATGCGCCGTGAGGAGATAATTTGGTAAACGAAGATGGAAATGGAGAAGAATTTTGATTTGTCGGTTGAGTTGTGCGGCGTGAAGTTGGACAACCCTATCATCCCTGCCAGCGGTACATTCGGTTTTGGTAAGGAGCATAACGAATTTTACGATATCAACATCCTCGGTTCAATCTCTATCAAGGGTACTACACGCGAGGCTCGTTTCGGTAATCCTACACCTCGCATCGCCGAGTGTCGTGCGGGTTTGATTAACTCGGTGGGTCTGCAGAACCCTGGCGTGGATGCTGTTGTAGCGAAGGAGTTGCCAGCGTTGCGTAAGATTTTCCGTAAGCCTATCGTGGCGAACATCAGCGGTTTCTCGATTGACGAGTATGCGGAGTGCTGCGCGAAGATTGACAAGGAGGAACAGGTGGCTATCATCGAGGTGAATGTCTCTTGCCCTAATGTCCACAATGGCGGTATGAGCTTCGGTACACAGCCAGAGATGGCAGCGGAGGTTACTCGCGCGGTGAAGGCTGTGACTACAAAGCCAGTATTCATCAAGTTGAGCCCTAATGTGACCGACATCGTTGCTATCGCCAAGGCGTGTGAGGAGGCGGGTGCTGATGGTATCTGCTTGATTAACACAATGCTGGGTATGCGTATCGATACGAAGCGTCGTAAGCCAGTGATTGCCAATAAGATGGGTGGTTTCTCTGGTCCTGCGATTTTCCCGGTTGCGGTGCGTATGGTTTATCAGGTGGCGAAGGCTTGCTCTATCCCAGTGATGGGTTGCGGCGGCGTGGAGTCGGCATCAGATGTGATTGAGATGATGATGGCTGGTGCTACTGCCGTTCAGGTGGGTGCTGCCAACCTCAAGGATCCTTATGCTTGCAAGCGCATCATCGAGGAGTTGCCTTTGGAGATGGAGAAACTCGGTATTGAGAAGCTGACAGACATTATCGGTATAGTAGAGTAAATCGTCTAACAGATAGTTGTAAAAGAAAACGGCAGTCAATTTTGACCGCCGTTTCTTTTGTTATTTCATTTCACTCTCCCACTCTTTTAGCATTGTGAGGCGTTGGTGAATCTCGTCAATCTGCTCTTTCTCTTGAGTTGTTTTCACCATTCCAATAATGAAGCTTATCACTATTGATATACCCAGCCACAACCACCAATAGTTTGATACCTCCAATGGTTTGTTGGTTATGTTAATGATGATTATTGCAACGAAGATACTTGCGATGAAACACGCCATAAGGATTGAGTTGCGAATGAATAATTTTCTGTAATTCAGTATCATACGCTCCTGCTCTACGATATTCTCCTCGAAGCGGGCTATGCGACGCAGTAATCTGTACATCGGTATAGCTAATAGGATGTCGAGAACGAGTGCCCCCGCAACGACGTACCAGCATAATGGCTTTGTGTATAGGTCGGTTGCGAAGATTAAAACGAGCAAGAATATATACACAATGTATGATATATACCTGTTCTTCATCGTTTGACGCATATACGATGTTGTCTTGTTCTCAAAGAAGTTGCGTAACTCCTCTTTTTTAAGCATTTCGTGTCGATCCAGACGAGCCGAGAGCTTCTGCCACGATTGTTGTAATTTCTCAAGTTCCATAATTGTAATAGTTTTTAAGCATTAAACATCTCTTTTATTTTATTTTTTGCGCGCATCAGTTTTACTCCCACATTTGATTTCTCCAAGCCTGTAATCTCGCTAATCTCCTCGTAGCTGTGACCCTCTAACCATAGCAGAATTAAGGCTCGGTCGAGATGTTCCAGTCGGTCGATTATTGAGTGCAGCTCCTCCATCTGCTCTTTAAGTGAGCCATCCTCCTCTGACGATATGTCGAATGAGAGTGTGATGGAGGCGGGTTGTTTGCGTCGAATAAATGAGATACAGGTGTAAAGGGCTACACGATATATCCAAGTTGAACGCTTGCTACGACCATCGAAGGAGTCGAAGTTTTGCCAGAGGTTACAAAGCACCTCTTGATAGTAGTCCTCAATCATCCCTTTGGGTGCGTATATGTAGCATACCTTGTAGATGATACTCTTGTGAGCGAGAACTACCTCTGTAAATTCCTGTTCTTTTGTTTGGGTTTTCATTGTTAAATCGTTGTTTGCCCTATTAGTCGCAAAAAGAGAGTGAAAAATTACAACGGGGTGAAATTTTTTTTGAGTTTTTGTAAAATAATGTCATTCCCCGGAGGCGTAGCCGACGATGGGAATCTACCGCTTATTTATTATAGTTCTAACGACCGTACTTTCAACAAAGGTAGATCCCAATCATTTGCGCCTGCGACCTAATCACATTTGCAAAACTCTCTATTTGCGCAAATGTGGGATGACGTATTTATTTTATTTACAAAACAACCTGCCCATCCTCATTGGATAGACAGGTTGTTGCTATTCTAATTTTCCCTCTCCTACTTCTCCATCTTGCGGAGGAAGCACTCGATGGTGTTCTCCATCAGGCAGCAGATGGTCATAGGACCTACGCCACCAGGAACTGGAGTGATTGCTGATGCCTTTGGCTCGATGGCTGCGAAATCAACATCACCACAGAGTTTCTTTGTCTCTGGGTCGCGGTTCACACCCACATCAATAACCACTGCACCCTCCTTAACCATATCGGCAGTCACGAACTTTGGACGGCCGATTGCCACAACCAGGATGTCGGCACGGCGTGTAACCTCTGCCAAATTCTTTGTGCGGCTGTGAGCGATAGTCACTGTTGCGTTCTCGTTCAAAAGCAACTTCGATACTGGAAGACCCACGATGTTGCTACGACCGATAACAACCACATCCTTACCCGCAATCTCCACATTAGCACGCTTCAAGAGTTTGATGATACCCTTTGGTGTGCAAGGCAATGTGCAAGGCTGCTTGAGCCAGAGGTTCGCCACATTCATAGGGTGGAAACCGTCCACATCCTTCTCGGCGCTGATGGCTGCGATAACCTTGTCGGAGTCAATGTGTTTAGGGAGTGGCAACTGTACGAGGATGCCATCCACACTATCGTCTGCGTTAAGGTCAGCGATGATGCCGAGCAACTCCTCCTCCGAGATAGTCGCCTCCTTGCGGATAGTGGTATTCTTGATACCTACCTCCTCCGATGCCTTCGCCTTACCAGTAACATACGACACGCTGCCTGGGTCCTCGCCTACGAGGATAACCACCAAGTGAGGTACACGACCATACTTCTCGGTGAAGGTCGCTACATTGGCTGCCATCTCCTGCTTGAGCGAGAGCGCCAACTCCTTACCGTTAATAATATATGCCATAATCTGTAATCAATTTAGTATTTAAATGCCTTGTCGCCGATGTCGGTGCGGTGGAAAAGGTTGTCGCACTTAATCTTCTCGACCTCTGCCTGAGCCTTCTGCTGTGCCTCGCGGAGTGTTGGAGCCTTGCAGACAACAATCATCACACGACCACCCGAAGTGACATACTTGCCATCCTTCAAGGCTGTGCCCATGTGGTAGATTGAGCCATCAACTGACTCTGTACCCTCGATAGCGTAACCCTTCTCGTATGAGCCTGGGTAGCCCTTCGATGCGAGCACTACGCCCAAGGTAGCCTGCTCGTCCCACTCGATAGTTGGGGTCTTGCCGTCGGCTACATTGCAGAATACCTCGCACATATCGCTTGTGAGGCGTGGCAAGATAACCTCTGTCTCGGGGTCACCAAAGCGAGCGTTGAACTCGATAACCTTGATGCCGTTCTTGGTCTTCATCAAGCCGCCGTACAATACGCCGCAGAATGAGCAACCCTCCGCAACCATAGCCGCTGCTGTTGGGCGCATAATCTTCTCCATTGCGTAAGTCAAATCCTCGTCGGTGATGAATGGCAACTCGGTGTAGGCACCCATACCGCCAGTGTTAGGACCCTTGTCGCCGTCGAAAGCGCGCTTGTGGTCCTGCGCAACTGGCATTGGATATACATCCTTGCCGTTGGTGAAGCACAAGAGTGAGAACTCTGGACCCTCCAGGTACTCCTCGATTACGACCTTGCCCTTGCCGAACTTTTCGTCCTGCAACATATCGCGCAAAGCCTCCTCTGCCTGCTCCAGTGTCTCGGCGATAACCACGCCCTTACCTGCAGCCAAGCCGTCGTACTTCAACACTGTTGGCAATGAGCCCGCCTTCACATACTCCCACGCTGCGTCGAAATCCTCAAATGTCTCGTAGCCCGCAGTTGGGATGTCGTACTTCTTCATAAGGTCCTTTGCGAACTGCTTGCTGCACTCAATCTGTGCCGCAGCCTTCGATGGACCGAAGATGCGAAGACCAGCCTCGGTGAAGCTGTCGGCGATACCTGCCTCCAATGCAACCTCAGGACCAGCCACGGTGAGTGAAATCTCGTTAGCCAAAGCAAACTCCTTCAACTCCTCTACGGCAGAATCCTTGATTGCCACGCACTCGGCAAGTGCGGCGATACCCGCATTGCCTGGTGCGCAGAAAATCTTATCTACCTGGGGCGACTTGCTCAACGCCTCTACAATGGCGTGGCAACGACCACCAGAACCTACTACTAAAACCTTCATAGTCAGTCTATTAATGCTTGAAGTGACGCATACCTGTGCAGAGCATAGTGATGCCGCACTCGTTAGCCTTCTTTACAGAGTCCTCGTCGCGAACGCTACCGCCTGGCTGAACGATGGCTGTCACGCCATACTGCGATGCCAAGGTCACTGTGTCGTCGAATGGGAAGAAACCGTCAGAAGCCAATACCAAGCCCTCGGTGAAGCCTGCAGCCTGTGCCTGCTTGAGTGCGATCTCGGCTGAACCTACGCGGTTCATCTGACCAGCACCTACACCTACGGTGTGACCATCCTTGACAACTACGATAGCGTTTGACTTAACATGCTTAACAACTCTCCAGCCGAAGTTAAGGTCAGTTACCTGTGCCTCGGTTGGCTTCGCCTCTGTCACGCACATATCGGCAGTAACTGTTGCAGTAGTCTTGTCCAAATCCTGAACGAGCAAGCCGCCGTTTACGCTAACATACTGGTTTACTACGCTCTCGTCCTTTGACATATCAACCTGCAAGAGGCGCAAGTTCTTCTTTGTAGAGAGAACCTCCAAAGCCTCCTCAGAGAACGATGGTGCCATAATGATCTCCAGGAAGATTGGCTTCATCAACTCGGCAGCCTCCTTTGTCACCTCGCGGTTTACGGCTACGATACCGCCGAAGATGCTCACCTTGTCAGCCTCATAAGCCTTTGTCCAGGCGTCAACTACATCCGCTCCGATTGCAGCACCGCAAGGGTTCATATGCTTCAAACCTACGCAGAATGGCTCGTCGAACTCGCGTGCGATGCAGAGAGCTGCGTTAGCATCCTGAATGTTGTTGTATGAAAGCTCCTTGCCGTTAAGCTGCTTTGCGTTAGCGAGTGAGTAAGCACCTGTCTCTGCTGCGCCGTAGAACTTAGCCTGCTGGTGTGGGTTCTCGCCGTAGCGCAAGCCCTGTACGAGGTCAAACTCCAGGAAGAGCTTCTCGTTCAAGCCTGCTGCCTTACGCATATAGGTTGCAATCATTGAGTCGTACTGAGCTGTGTGGGTGTAAGCCTCTGCAGAGAGCTGCAAACGAGTCTCAACTGTTGTGTTGTCGTTTGCCTTGATCTCCTCGATAATCTTTGCGTAGTTCTCTGGGTTACAAACTACGGTTACATCCTTGTAGTTCTTCGCAGCCGAGCGCAACATTGATGGACCGCCGATGTCGATGTTCTCGATAGCGTCCTCCATAGTCACATCTGGCTTTGAGATTGTCTGGCGGAATGGGTAGAGGTTTACGCAGACCATATCGATGAACTCAATTGAGTTCTCCTTCAGGGCTGCCAAGTGGCTCTCGTCGTCACGACGCGCCAACAAACCGCCGTGCACCTTTGGGTGCAATGTCTTTACGCGACCGTCACAAATCTCAGGGAAACCTGTAACATCGCTGATGTTGATTACCTCCACGCCGCTGTCGCGCAGAAGCTTCATAGTACCGCCTGTGGCGATAATCTCCCAGCCCAAAGAACGCAACTGCTGTGCAAACTCCACAACACCTGTCTTGTCGCTGACTGATACTAATGCTCTCATATCTTGATTTTCGTTTTTCCTTTATTTAAGTTGAAAGAGCCTATGCCCCGAGGAGATAGGCTCTCAAGTGGTTTTATTACTTCATTACAACACCCTCACCCTCTACGATGCGGCCGATAACTGAAGCCTTCTCGCCGTGTGATGAGAGAATCTCGATAGCCTTGTCTGCCTCCGATGCGTCGAGTGCGATGACCATACCGATACCCATATTGAAGATGTTGAACATCTCGCGATGAGCTACGCCACCCCACTTCTCGAGGAAACGGAACACTGGAAGAATCTCCCAAGAGCCCTCAGTCACCTCTACGCCCTGACCCTCAGAGAGGATACGAGGAATGTTCTCGTCGAAACCACCACCTGTGATGTGGCTGATGCCGTGAACATCACACTGACGGATGACATCCAACACCTGCTTTACATAGATGCGTGTAGGAGTCAACAACACCTCGCCGAGTGGCTTCTCGCCCAAATCCTCGTGTGGCTGGTGAAGGTCGAAACCGTTGTCAGAAACAATCTTGCGGACAAGTGAGAAACCGTTAGAGTGAACACCGCTTGACGCGATACCTACCAACACATCACCCACCTTAACCTTTGTGCCGTCGATGAGCTTTGAGCGCTCAACAACACCGCAAGTGAAACCAGCGATGTCGTACTCGCCACCACCATACATACCTGGCATCTCGGCAGTCTCGCCACCAATCAAGGCGCAACCCGCCTGACGGCAACCCTCAGCAACTGATGCTACGATAGCCTCAATCTTCGCTGGCTCGTTGTGACCCACAGCCACATAGTCCAAGAAGAAGAGTGGCTCTGCACCCTGTGCCAATACATCGTTCACGCACATAGCTACAGCGTCGATACCGATAGTGTCGTGCTTGTCCATCTCGAAAGCCAACTTGAGCTTTGTACCAACGCCATCGGTACCGCTAACCAACACTGGCTCCTTGATGTTCAAGGCTGCCAAGTCGAACATACCACCGAATGCGCCGATGTTACCCATCACGCCGAGGCGTGAGGTTGATTTCACATGTGACTTGATTCTGCGAACTACCTCATAACCTGCCTCGAGGTTCACGCCCGCATTTTCATAACTTTTAGCCATACTTATATATATTTATTATTGTTTCTTAAAGTAGTTTACTGCATTAGCAAAGATGCTCTGCTGCTTGTTGCCGTGGATGTTCTTGAAGAGGTTCTCCTCGAAACGCTCGGTGTGACCCATCTTACCCAAGATCTGACCATTTGCAGAGATGATACCCTCGATACCATAGCTTGAACCATTAGGGTTGTATGGTGCGCAGAGAGTAGCCTCGCCTGCTGGGTCAACATACTGGAATGCCACCTGACCGTTAGCAAACAACTGCTCTGCCATCTCCTCGCTCACAACGAACTTACCCTCGCCGTGGCTCACTGCGATAGCGTGCTCCTCACCCAATGTGAAGCCCGAGAGCCAAGGAGAGTTTGTAGTAGCTACGCGTGTAGTCACAATCTGTGAGATGTGGCGGTTGATGTCGTTGCGGAACAGAGTTGGAGACTCCTTCACTACCTGACCCAAGCGACCGTAAGGCAACAGACCCGACTTAACCAATGCCTGGAAGCCGTTACAGATACCAAGAATCAAACCACCGCGGTCGAGCAATGAGTGGATAGCGTCGGTGATAACCTTGTTGTTCAATACATTAGCGATGAACTTACCGCTGCCGTCTGGCTCGTCACCTGCTGAGAAACCACCGCTCAATACGAAGATGTTACACTCGTCGATGTGCTTCTTCATCTTCTCGATTGAAGCAAAGATATCCTCGGCTGTGAGGTCGCAGAATACGCTTGTGGTAATCTTAGCGCCTGCACGCTCGAATGCCTTGCTTGTGTCGTAGTCGCAGTTTGTACCCGCAAAGACTGGGAAGTAAGCAACTGGCTGCGAGATAGCCTCACCCTCGTACTTAACCTCCTTCTTCTCAGGCTCGCTCTTGCGTGTAGAGCCGCCCTCGATACCGCGGTCTGGGTAGATCTGGCAGAACTTGTCGGCGTTAATCTTCTGCAATGAGTCGATAGAGAACTCCACGCCGTTGAAGATAACTGACTCGCCCTCGATTGTCTCACCAATCAACTCGGCTGCTGGGAAGTTGAGCTCCTCGGTTGACTCCACTACGATAGAACCGTAAGAGTAGTTGAACAGAGCCTGCTCGTCCATCTCAACCTTTGCACCCACCTTGTTACCGAATGACATCTTTGATACTGCCTCCTGAACACCACCGAAGCCAACGGCGTAGCCTGATACTACAACGCCATCCTCGATAGCAGTAGAAACGAAGTCGAAGTTAGCCTTCAAGCACTCGGTGTCAGGCATATAGTTTGCAAGTGGAGTGTGCTTGATAAGGTAGAGCTTGTTGCCAGCCTGCTTCAGCTCTGGGCTGATTACGGTGCGAGCATCAACTGTGGTGATACCGAATGCCATAAGCATTGGTGGAACATTGATGTTCTGGAATGTACCGCTCATTGAGTCCTTACCACCGATTGATGGCCAGCCCATCTCTACCTGCATCTTCAGGGCGCCGAGCAATGCTGCCAATGGCTTACCCCACGATGAGTCGGTAGTCATACGCTCGAAGTACTCCTGATATGACCAGCGCATCTTGTCGTAACGAGCACCCGCAGCAACAACCTTCGCTGCAGCCTCCACTACTGCATAGGCAGCACCGTGGTATGGGCTCCAAGAGGTGATGAATGGGTTGTAACCAAACGCCATAATGCTGGCTGTGTTTGTAAAGGCTGTGCCCACAGGCAACTTCTGAACTGATACCTGAGTCTCGGTGTTCTGGGTCTTACCGCCGAATGGCATAAGCACGGTTGAAGCGCCGATGGTAGAGTCGAACATCTCAATCATACCACGCTGTGATACCACATTGTCGTCCTGAAGGTTTGCCTCAACCTTCTCCTTCAAGGTAGCACCCTCCACCTCGCGGATGAATGGGTCGCGCTCCTCAACCTCGGCAATGCGAATCTTGGTGTAGTGCTTTGCACCAGCCGAGTCGATGAACTCACGCTTGAGGTTTACAATCATCTCGCCGTTGTAGAACATCTTCAGGCGGTTGGTGTCGGTAACATTTGCTACATGCGTTACCTCGATTGACTCCTCGTGGCAATACTGGATGAAGGCATCAACATCCTTTGGCTCGATAACAACCGACATACGCTCCTGCGACTCGCTGATGGCGAGCTCGGTTGAGTTCAAGCCGCTATACTTTGTAGGTACACGGTCAAGGTAGATGTCCAAACCATCAGCCAACTCGCCGATAGCAACACTCACACCACCTGCACCAAAGTCGTTTGACTTCTTGATGAGCTTCGTAACCTCAGGGCGGCGGAACAGACGCTCCAGCTTGCGCTCCTCGGGTGCGTTACCCTTCTGTACCTCTGATGAGCACTCCTCGATAGACTTCACATTGTGCTCCTTTGATGAACCAGTTGCAC
>JAFZFR010000087.1 GCA_017555805.1 Alistipes sp.
ACGATTATCATCAAGGACCCCGAGAGTTCAAACCGCTATTCGGCAAGTTTCGACCGCTATGATAATCTTATCAACAAGGTGAATGTAACAAACGAGATTTATCGTTTCCAGTCAAAGAACCTTTTCCGCGATGTTATTGAGCGTCTGAACGCCAATATCAGTTACAAGATTAAGTCAAATCTGCGTTATGAGGAGTGTTATACAACTGCTCCTGTGACGCTGGTAGTTCCCGAGGAGAGCAAGAACCGCTCAATCAACTTTGTGGCGACATTGAAGCCCGAGGGTGGTATCGAGTTGAGCAGTTTCTCTGGCGCTGCCGAGGGTGAAATCTTTGTAGGTAAGTTGAATGAGCCAATCACAACCCCTGCGGGCGAGTTGCGTTTCACGCCTACAAACTTTATGAATGACTCTTGGCTGGAGCGACCTATCTATGTCTCGCAGGTGCCAGTGGATGCAATGGCGGGCTACTATCTCGCGAACTTTGCAATTCGCCAGGTTGAGCAGGAGGCTCCAATCTTGAAACTCTCGTTGAAGGATAACTCGCCAATCAAGGCGGAGGATATGCTCAATACGATTATCGCAATCTATAACGAGCAGTCAATCAAGGACAAAAATCAGATTGCAATCAACACAGCCAACTTTATCAACGAGCGTTTGATTATCATCGAGCAGGACTTGGGTGCTGTGGAGAAGGATTTGGAGGCATTCAAGATCTCTAACCAGATGATTAATGGCGTAGAGACCACTGCGGGTCGCTATGAGAGTGAGACAATCAAGTTTAGCCAGGATGTAGCGGAGTTGCAGGCGCAGTTGGAGCTCGCAAAGTATATTCACGCATATCTGACAGACCCAAGCAAGGATGTAGAGTTGATTCCTGCCAATACTGGTTTGAGTAGCGCAAATACCGAAGAGCTTATCAATCAGTATAATATGCTGAAGTTGCGCCGCGATAAACTTGCCGAGGATGGCAACACTAACAACCCGGTGGTGTTGGAGTTGAACAAGAATCTGCACGCGTTGAAGCAGACGATCATCCGTACAATCGGCAACCTTATCGCCAATATTGAGGCGCAGACTGAGGATCTGCAGAGTCGTGAGCGCAGAGCCCAGGCTCGTTTCCAGCAGATTCCAAGCAAGGAGCGCGGTATGCTCTCAATTGAGCGTCAGCAGAAACTTAAGGAGGCGCTCTATACATTCCTTCTTAACAAGCGTGAGGAGAACGCCTTGACACAGTCGATGGTTGATACCAATGCACAGATTATTGAGGATACAGCGGGCAGCAATGCCCCTATCTCGCCAATGCGTAATCGTATCATCCTGCTCGGTATCCTGGTCGGTTTTGCAATTCCTGCCGTTTGGTTCTTGCTGCTTATGTTCCTTGATACACGAGTACACTCTCGCCGTGAGATTAAGAATGCAGTTAGTGTGCCTATCATCGGTGATATTCCACAGGATAAGGGCTTTGCCAAGAGTGTAGCCGATGGCAATGTGTCGCCAGAGTTGAGTGAGATGCTTGTTGAGTCGTTCCGCATCCTGCGTACGAATATGAACTTTATGCTCAAGGGAGAAAAGGAACTCAAGGTTTTGACACTCACATCATTTAATGAGAGTGCCGGTAAAACCTTTGTGACAATGAACCTTGCGCGCAGTTTGGCAAATGCACAGAAGAAGGTTCTGCTTATTGATGCCGATATTCGTAAGGGTACATTGAGCCAGTCATTGGGCCGCCGTCAGATTGGTTTGACTAACTATCTCGCTGACTCAACATTGAGTGCAAAGGATGTTTTGCATACTGACTTTATGCCAAATGTAGATCTTATCCCAGCGGGTGCGGTTGCGCCAAACCCATCGGAGTTGTTGTTGAGTGAGCGTTTGGATGATCTTGTAGCACAGATGCGCGACGCATACGACTTCATCATCATTGATAATGTGCCATTTGGTATTATCGCGGATGGTGACATCTCAAACCGCGTTGCCGATATTACATTGTTCGTAGTGCGTGCTGGTCGTCTTGACCGTCGCCAGTTGCCGGAGCTTGAGGAGCTCTACCAGGAGAAGAAACTCCGCAATATGGCACTTGTTGTCAATGGTAGTGATATTCATCGCCGCGGTTATGGTTACGGCTATGGCTATGGTTACGGCGGTTACGGATACGGTTATGGCTATGGTTACGGCTATGGTTATGGTTCACAAAAAAAGAAGGGTTTGTTCTCAATCTTTAAGAAGTAAGTTGCTTTAAACGGGGGAGGACGCTTTATTTTCAAGACCCCCTCCCTCGATAAATATTCTTTAGGGTTGCGATTGGCTGATTTGCAGGAGGTTTCTTGCATAAATCGAGTGTAAATAAATTGTTAAAAAAGTTTAGAAAAAAGCAACAACTAAAGAATTTTATTTGTAACTTTGTGCGTAAATTCGATTTTCGAGGGATTATATTTAACAAAAATAAATAAAAGAGTAGATTAAGATGAAGAAGTTATTTATGATTTTTGTTCTTGCATTGAGCGCAAATGCACTCTTTGCACAGACAACCGAGACGGTGATTGTCGATGAGAATAAGCATCGTTTCATTACAAACGGTTTTTGGGATAACTGGTTTATTCAGGCTGGTGCTGGTGCACAGGCTTATTTCGGTGACCACAACAAGGAGTTGGTGTTTATGGATCGTTTGACTCCAGCATACGAGATTGCGGTAGGTAAGTGGTTCACTCCATCTATCGGTACTCGTTTGATGGTACACGGTCTTTCTTACAAGGGCGCTACTCAGAACGGTGCTCACTCAACAGGCGAGGCTGTACCAGAGAAGGGCGGTCACGGTTACTGGCTTACATACCAGCAGTATCCTTTCGTGAATGCACATGTTGATTTTATGTTCAACCTTTCAAACATCATCGGTGGCTACCGTGAGGATCGTTTCTGGGATATTCAGCCATATGTTGGTGTGGGTTGGATCTGCACTTGGGATGAGCCAAAGAACCAGAGCGTGACTTATGCAGCAGGTATCCTCAACTCTTTCCGTTTGGGCGAGCGTTTCGATATCTACCTCGATGTTCGTGGCGGTATGTTGGCTGACACATTCGAGGGTGAGGTAGGCGGTCGTAACCACGAGGGCAACCTCAGCGCAACACTCGGTTTGTCTTACAACTTCAACAAGCGTGGTTGGGATCGTTCTACAACAATCGTTCGCGAGACAACTAACCAGGCGGCGCTCGACAACTTGCGTCGTGAGGTAGCGGCTTTGGAGAAGGAGAACGCAGACCTTAAGGGTCGCAAGCCTGAGATTCGCAAGGAGCAGGTTAAGGTTGTTGCTCCAGTATTCGTTACATTCGAGATCAACAAGAGCGAGCTCTCTGATGAGGCACGCGTGAACCTCAGCCTCTTGGCGAAGGCTATCAAGGACCTCAACAACGATGTTGTTTACACAATCTCTGGTTATGCTGACGCTGCAACTGGTAACGATCAGATTAACAACCGCCTCTCAAAGGAGCGTGCGCAGGCTGTTTATAACTGCCTCGTAAACGAGTACGGTGTTAATGCAGAGCAGTTTACAGTTGAGTCACACGGTGGTGTGAACAATATGTTCTACGATGATCCACGCCTCAGCCGCGCAACTATCATCAGTGTAAAGTAATTTGCTAATGCAGTCAGTCGCCCGATGGCGGGAGGCTGAAAGCAAGCATAAAACGATATGCACCATCCAAGTCGGGTGGTGCATTTTTTTTGTCTATTGTCAAAATTTTCCTACCTTTGTAAAAACTATACCTATGTCAATTAGCGAATATATCCATTGGTTGTGGCAAGCCATCAAGGGGCAGCGTGGCAAGATTGTGCTTCGCAGCGTGCTGGGCGTGTGCCATATCTTCATCTCGCTCTTCTTTATCTGGCAGAGCAAGCAGATGGTGGATATCGCTACGGGCAATAGCGAGGGTTCATTCTGGTTGGGCGCGGCGTTGTTGGTTGTTAGTATCTTGTCGCAAATTATGCTTTCGACCATCGGCACTCGCATCGAGGTGAATGCCGAGGTGTCATTAAGAAACAAACTCCGCTACAAACTCTTCCATCACATTATGACCAGCCGCTGGGCGGGTCGCGAGGGTATGCATACGGGAGAGTTGATGAACCGCCTGGATGAGGATGTATATATGGTGTCGGATACTATGTGTCGCATCCTGCCGTCGGTGCTTGTTACTGGTGTGCAGTTCGTGGCGGCAATGATATTCCTGCTCTCGCTCGATTGGCGATTGGCGATTGCCGTGGTGGTGATTATGCCCTTTGCGCTGCTTTTCAGTCGCATCTATATGAAGCGCATCCGCCGCTATACGAAGGATATTCGCGAGATGGATAGTCGCCTCACCTCATATATGCAGGAGTATATGCAGAACAGAACGCTGGTCTCGACTATGGAATATACCCTCAACGCCTCGGATGGTTTAGCGTCGATGCAGTCCAGTCTGCGAAACCTCGTTCTGCGCAGGATTGACTTCTCGTTATTCTCGCGCAAGGTGGTGCAGATGGGTTTTGCCTTTGGCTATCTGGTGGCGTTTATGTGGGGCGTCGTGGGCCTTAAGAGTGGCGCGATCACATTCGGTATGATGACCGCCTTTCTGCAACTCGTTGCGCAGGTGCAGCGCCCCGTTGTGGATATGAGCCGCCAACTCCCATCGTTTATCCATATGTCCACTTCTCTGGACAGACTCTCCGACATCGTTAATATGCCACGCGAGCAGTTGGGCGAGGGTATTCATCTTGATGGTGGGGTGGGCATCCGCTTTAGTGATGTGCACTTCTCTTACGATGCTAACGATGAGGTTATCAGGGGCTTAAATCAAGATATCAAGCCATCATCCGTAACCGCTATTGTCGGTCCTACGGGCGTGGGTAAGAGTACAATGATGCGCCTTATCCTGGCACTTATCGAGCCCACGAAGGGTAGCGTGGAGTTCTATAATAACTCTCGCAGCGTGTCTGCCTCGGCTCTCACACGATGCAATATAGCCTATGTTCCGCAGGGAAATTCACTCTTGAGCGGCACTATTCGCAGTAACCTCCTGCTGGCAAATCCTAATGCTACGGAGGAGCAGATGCGACAGGCTCTGTATGTTGCTGTTGCTGATTTTGTCTTTGATTTGCCCGACGGCCTTGATACCCAGTGTGGCGAGATGGGCGATGGTTTCAGCGAGGGTCAGGCGCAACGAATCGCTATCGCGCGAGGTCTGTTGCGTTCGGGAAGTGTGTTGTTGCTTGATGAACCATCGGCGGCGCTGGACAATGCGACAGAGTCACTCCTGATGCAGAGAATGGGGGAGTGTGTGGAGGATAAGACCGTGATTATCGTTACTCACAGCCTCGCCTTGTCGGCTATGTGTGAGAATGTTATCGCGATGGAGGCTTAATCTTTGATGACCTCCACAAGGTCGGGATTCACTTGCGCGGCAACGGCAATGATGCTGTCAATCATCACCACAATTCTTCGGTTTCGCTTGCCCGCAATCTTTACAAACCAACCCTCATAGCCGTCAAACTCTCCGCCGTGAATCTTGATGCGCGTGCCCGCCTTCAGGTCAATCTCGTTGGGGTTGAGATAGATAAGGTCTTCGTCACTTTTCAAGGTAAACTCAATAAAATTGCGCATCTGCTCCTCGGGCACGATGATAGGCTCGTTCTTCTTGTTTACGGGTCGCGTGATGTATTGCAGATAGGTCACTTGTCGCTTGATGTCGGTTATCTCCTCCTTTGTGGCGCGTAGAAAAATCAAATCCTTTACGAGTGGCACCTGCTTGCGAATCTTCACGCCCTTTCGTTGTGACACAACCTGGCGCATAGGTATATAATTGTCAATCGATAACCTGTCGGCAATAAATTTTGCCCCCAGATTTCGACCATAGGTAGCCCTCATGGCGTACCAAACCTTATCTTCGCTCTGCTCCAAGTTATAATTCGTTATCCGTTAAAATGTGCCTTGTGGCGCATTGTAAGCCGTATTTTATTCTTAAAAATGCGCCGTATCAGCAATCTTGTTTATGTAAAGGTAATGATTTTTATCCAAAAAGTAGCAAAAAGTGTAAAATATTACGCAATGAAAATCGGGACTGCCTAAAAGGTCAGCCCCGAGTGCGCCCTTGCGGGCACGAAGTTATGGTAAAAGAGGAGTTACTTGAGCGAATCGTGGTGCTGCTCATTGAGGATAGCATCATATCTGGCATCGACAATGCGCCAGTCGATTATGTGCCACAACGCATTGACACCCTCAACACGGGCGTTGCGGTGGTCGATGTAGTAGGCGTGCTCCCACACATCAATCGCCAGCAATGGATAGAGCCCATCGGTCAGCGGGTTGCCTGCGTTTGGCTTGCTTACAATCTTTAATTTGCCGTGAGCGTCGCTTGCGAGCCACACCCACCCCGAGCCGAACAGCGAGAGCGCCTCGGCGGTCATCCGCTCGCGCAGTTTGCGGTAACTACCAAAGGCGGAGTCTATCGCCTCGGCTAATCGCCCCTCGGGCTTTGTCTGTGGCTTGGGTGCGAACTGCTCGAAGTAGAAGTTGTGGTTCCACACCTGTGCCGCGTTGTTAAATAGCGCTCCATCCGCCGAGAGCATAATCTGCTCGAGCGTAGCATCGGCGTAGGCGGTGTCCGCAATCAGTTCGAGTGTCTTGTTCACATAGGCCGCCAGGTGCTTGTCGTGGTGGTAAATCAGTGTCTGCTCCGAGATGTAGGGCTCTAAATCTTTGTAGCCGTAGGGTAGTGGTTTGAGTTCAATCTTGCTCATCGTGGTAGCCATAATCAAAAATAATTTAATGGTTGTAAAAATCATATTCGTGTGCGTTTTAAGGCTCTCTATGCAAATGTGGTGCCCTTTTTGGAGTGCTCGCTGCGAAATGGTGCCCTCGGAAAAAGATTTGGAAATTAAAAGATTATTATTATCTTTGCATTAATTACTATGGATATCGTATGCCAAAACTTTATATCATAGCAGGATGTAACGGCGCTGGTAAGACCACGGCATCGTATGCCGTACTGCCAGAGATGCTGGAGTGCCACGACTTTGTGAATGCCGACGAGATAGCCAAGGGCCTGTCGCCATTCAACCCATCGCGCGTCTCTATCGAGGCTGGTCGCCTGATGCGCCAGCGTATGGATGCACTGATGGCCGATGGCGCGGATTTTGCTTTTGAGACAACGCTGGCTACCCGATACTACACCCGTTTTATCGAGATGGCGCAGGAGAGAGGCTACTTCGTATCGTTGCTCTTCTTCTATCTGCCCACACCTGATCAGGCGGTTGAGCGTGTAGCGCGCCGAGTAATCGAGGGCGGTCATAATGTGCCACCCGAGGTTGTACGCCGCCGCTATTACAGAGGTTTGAGATATCTTACAACACTATATACACCCATCTGCGACTATTGGGTTATCTACAACAATAGTTCGGTGGAGGGCGTAAAAAAAGTAGCATACGGATCTCGCGACGAAATACGAGAGGTAGTTGATTCGTTAACTTATCGTACAATTTGCAAAATGTAGAAGCGTATGAGTGAATTGGAACTTGAGCAGTTGCAGGAAAAGATAGATGCAGGCATCCTTTTGGCGCAGCAGCGTCTGAAGGAGAAGGTATTAAGAGAAGATGGCGAGTTGGTTGTAATGCGCGACGGCAAGGTCACGCACATCAAGGCCGACGACCTCGACAGCCTCGGGGAGTAATGCTCCGCGAGCCTTCATCGAACAAGACTTAACACATAGAATGTCCCCACATTCTGCAATGGTTTAGGCGCATCGCCCTTCGACCATTGCAAGTGTTTCTGCGGGCCTTATTTCAACGATTTACCAGGTTGCTGACTCCGCGTCGGCAACCTGTTTTGTTTATATGGGTGTGTGATTTAGAATAAAAAAGAGGTTGCTTCAGCAACCTCTTTGGTGATGGGGGAATATTTATTAAAGTCCGCCGTCAAGAAGCCAGACCTTTGCGGCATTGTCGTTGCGCAGGGCGAGAACAAGTGTCTCTTTCTTGCCGTTTGGCAGGATGACCTTGCACTCTACAAACTCTCCCGCATAGAGTCCCGACTTTACTGGTTTGCCAATTGAGATTACCTCCATACCTTTATAGATACTCTCCAACTTCGGCATGAAATCCTTGTAATATTGCATCGCAACATCGAGTATCTCTGTATCCCACTCGGTCATCGCCTTTGTGATAATCTTGGCGGCTTGGCGGGCATTGATGCCAACGAGCGGTGATGATTTGGGCGCACGAATCTCCATAGTCGAGAATGAAATCTCATTAAGGTCTTGGCTGGAGAGTGTTGCGGCGGTCAAAGGCTCGTTGTAGGCGATGCTCTCACTCTCGATTACGGAGGTCTGCAACTCGCTTGAAATCACCATATCAATACGCATCTTTGTGAGACGACCGCTCGCCTTGTCGAAGGTGTACATCCTGACGGTGTTTGCCTCGGCGAGTGATGTATTGAGCATATAGAAGCTTTCATAGTAGTTGCCCTGCGCCATTGTTGTGACCTTCACATCCACCGAGATGCCGTTGTCGATAATCTCATATTGCGCGCCGCGGCGCTTCTCAGCTATCTTGCGTTCGGCGTCAAGCAGCAGGCGTGGGTCGAGGAATGGAGCCATCTCGCCAGCATCAAAATCTGCGCGTGGTTGCTTCCAGCCGATACCGCCATCCTCGCCGCCAATCCACTGGTAAACATTGTCGCCAGCATCGTCTGCGCCATTGTAGAGTAGTGAACGACCGCCATCCTTCTCTACACACCATAACATCGGCTCATCGTAGATAACTTTGATTGTAGCGGGGATAAAGTCGCATTCGGGGTTGATATAGTCTATCGGTTCATCCTTTTGACTGCGCACCTTGAGTTTCATCACCATTGTCTTGATGTCGGCAGAGGCGAGTAGCGCACTCGAAAAATATTTTTTCGCAGCGTAGGCGGGCGAGTTGAACGCCAGACCAAGGGCAATCACGACAACCGCCGCCATTGATGTTGCCGCACCTATCCAATATCGCAGGGTGCTACGACGAGGCTTGTGGGTGCTCGATGCAGAGGCGTTCTGCTCGGCTGCCTTCTGCAAAATCTTTGCTCGCAGGTCGGGCGAAGGCTTCACTTCGACTTTTGGAGTGAGCATCTGGATAATCTGCTCATCTTGTGGGTTATATTCATTAGTTTTCATAGTTGAGAGTCATTTAGTTGATAATTTGTGTCCTTAATTTTTCTATGCCACTCGCGAAGCGGCTCTTGATCGTGGTTACGGGTTGCTCCAGCATCTCGGCAATCTCGGTGAACTTTAAGTTGGCGTGAATATGGAGTCGTATCACCTCGCTCTGCGCCTCGGGTAGGCGTGATAGCAGTCGGTTAATACGCTCCGCCTCCTCTCGTGCTTCGGCTTCGTCGGTGAGCGACGGCGCTACCATTCGCTCCTCGATTGGCGAGAATTTTGCCTTTTGTCGCATCGCATCCACACATCCGTTGCTCACTATGCGAAAGAGGTACGCCTTGGGGTTTGCGATATGGGTGGTGGCGGAGGCAATCTTCAGGAAGGCATCCTGCACCACATCCTCGGCATCCTCACGGCGTCCGATGCGGAAGAAGGCGTAGCGGAAAAGTTGTTCCTGCCACGAATCAATCCACTCGGCGAGTTGTGCGGCATCTATTGTTTGTATTGGTTTCATCGTTTTCTTTTAAGTTTTAATGTTTCAAACGCGCGTTTGATTATATGACATAAAATTAGTAAAAAAGACGAACTCGGCAGCAAATTTTCTTTCGATTTTTCAGAGGATAATCGCCTGCGAGTGAAAATAGCTTGCGGGGAAAAGCAATTTTGAATTCTTAATTTTGAATTTTGAATTTATAAAATGTATCTTTGTAAAAAATATATCTACTTATGAGCGAGAAAAAGCGTACCGAGATTGCAGAGTTGGGCGAATTCGGATTGATTGACGAATTGACAAAGGGTGCTACAAAAAACAACAAGACCACATTGCGTGGTGTGGGTGATGATGCGGCGGTGATTGCGGCGGGTCGTGAGGATGCCGTGGTGGTGACTACCGATTCATTGCTGGAGGGCATCGATTTTGACCTCACATACTTCCCGCTGAAGCATCTTGGCTACAAGGCGGTGACCGTAGGCGTGAGCGATGTGCTTGCTATGAACGCCCTGCCCGAGCAGATTATGATTTCGCTCGGCGTATCCTCAAAACTCCCAGTCGAGGCGCTGAAGGACCTCTACGAGGGCATAGAGTTTGCCTGCAACGAGTTGGGCATCGACCTTGTGGGTGGCGACACTACCGCCTCGATGACTGGTCTGGTGATTAACATCACCACCATCGGTCGCGCAAAGCGCAAGGCATTGGCGTACCGCAGTGGCGCGCAGTTCAACGACCTTATCTGCATCACAGGTAACCTCGGCGCTGCGTATATGGGTCTTCATCTGCTGGAGCGCGAGAGACGAGTGTTGAAGGATGTGCAGAACCCCGAGCCACAGTTCGCTGGCTATGAGTATCTGTTGCAGCGCTACCTCAAGCCACGCGCCCGCAAGGATATCGTCGAGGCGTTGGCGGCAGAGAAGATTGTGCCTACATCGATGATTGATATATCGGATGGTCTGGCGAGCGAGGTGTTGCAGATTTGCAAGTCGTCGAAGTGTGGTGCGCGCATCTATCTCGACCGTATTCCTATCGCCAAGCAGACCTCTGCTCTTGCCGAGGAGATGCACGCCGACCCAGTCGTGGCGGCTCTGAACGGCGGCAACGACTATGAGTTGATGTTCACCGTACCCCTTGCTATGCAGGAGCAGGTGATGGCTCTCGGTCTGGTGGATGTGGTGGGTCATATCACCCGCGAATCTACGGGCGCATACCTGGTGACTCCCGACGGCAGCGACATCAAACTGCGCGCACAGGGATTTAAGGAGTAGGCTATGAAAAAGAGTTTTAGAATGATATTGATGCTCTGCGGCGCCGTGGTGATGTTTATCGCTATGGCGCTGGCGGCGTATGCCTATTGGCAGTCAATCACAATGCAGTAGGGCGCACACCTGCTAATCCCACGCGGGGTAGAGTTTCGACTCCTGACCCTTGTCGTTTCTTATGATCATCGCCTTGTGCTGGGCCGAGTTGCCCTCCTCGTCGTAGGCAAGGTGAGCCCTCACGCTGAAGCGCTTTGTCTGGCGCGTAGGTATCTGGGGCGTAGGGTCATCCTCATCTCTATTCTTTTTATCCTTTACGGTGCTTTGAGGCGGAAGCGATATTGTGCCGTGCAGCGTGATGGTGTTCTCCTCGCCCGTTAGTTGCCAGCACTCGAATATCAGCGTCTTGTCTGGCGCATTCTGCACCACTCTGCCGCGCGGCTCAAGCAGTATGTCAATACGCAGTGGGCTCGACTTATCGCTTATCCACTGACCCAGGAAGCGGGGATATGTGGCATCTGCCGTCACGCTCTGCGCCACGGGCAGCGACTCGTCATCCGACGGCATATATATCACCTCGGCGATGTTTCCCTCCACGACGCTACCGCCGCTAAAGAGCGTATTGTCATCCACCGCATAACGGCGCACCGCTGGAATCGAGTCGGGGATATTGAGCACAATCTCGTTGCTGTTGTTGGTCTCGACGATGTAACCCGCCACGCTCTGCGGCTCGATATGCTCCTTGCACGAGGCAAGCAACGCCACTATTATTATATATATGTATCGCTTCATTGTTCTCTAATTTTCGGCAAAGTTAGCAAATTGTCATATTTCTGCTCCTCGCACGCCAAGAAAAATCAAATCATGGGCAGCAAAGTCTTTAAAGTTACAGAAAAAAACTCATTTTGTGCTTTTTTATGCAATAAAATTGCAAGCAAAAGTTCTTTTTTCTTTAAGTTTTTGTAATTTTGGCGCCGATTAGGTTTTAATTAATCATAAAAAACTATGTTAAATATCATATTGTTTGGCGCTCCTGGTTGTGGCAAAGGCACGCAGGCTGCGTTGATTAAGGAGAAGTACAACATCAACCACATCTCAACCGGCGAGGTTATCCGCGGCGAGATTATGGGCGGCACAGAGTTGGGCAAGAGCATGCAGAGTTATATCGAGGCGGGTCAGTTGGCTCCCGACTCAATCGTTATAGGTATGATTCGCAACTATATGCACGAGCACAAGGATGCATCGGGTAATATCTTCGATGGCTTCCCACGCACCACAGCACAGGCCGTAGCGTTCGACGAGATTCTCGCAGCAGACGGCGAGAGCGTGAGCGTGATGATCTATATGGATGTTCCCGAGGAGGAGTTGGTGAAGCGCATCCTTCTGCGCGGCAAGGACTCTGGTCGTGCCGACGACGCTTCGGAGGATGTTATCCGCAACCGAATCGCAATCTATCGCGAGCAGACCGCTATCGTGGCAGAGCACTACTCAAAGCAGGGTAAGTATGTTGCCGTTGATGGTGTAGGTACTCTCGAGGAGGTTTTTGACCGCATTTGTGCAGCAATCGACGCTGCGAAATAGATAGGAAAAGAGGCAAATTGGGTCTTTTGTGCAACTTTTTTGCACTGACCTATTGTATTTTGTTTTTTTTTCCGTACCTTTGCGTCGCTAAAACGCTACCAATGAGTGGTGTTATAGCGGTAGGGTCCATTCGTCTATCGGTTAGGACGCAAGATTTTCATTCTTGAAAGAGGAGTTCGACTCTCCTATGGACTACGGACTTACACCCTCGGGTGTTTGACAGCGGTAAGATTATTTATGACGCCTACGCGGTGTCAATGGTCGCAAGACCTCGGCAAAGAGCCCTGTGGGGCAGATGTGGGGAGAGGGATGAAGAGTCGTTCTACTCCACGAAAACAAGAAAACAGAAAAAGTAAAAAATAAAAAAGAATTTTAAGATTATGGCAAACCACAAGTCATCAAAGAAGAGAATCCGCCAGACAGTAACAAAGCGCGCTCACAACCGTTTGTATCACAAGACTGCGCGTAACGCTGTTAAGGCTTTGCGTAACACAACAGAGAAGGCAGCTGCTGAGGCATTGCTTCCAAAGGTATCGTCTATGCTCGATAAGTTGGCAAAGACTAACATCATCCACAAGAACAAGGCTGCTAACTTGAAGAGCTCTTTGGCACTCCATGTTAATGCATTGTAATCTAAACGGATTTCAACAAGATAGAAGGCTGTCCTAACGGGCAGCCTTTTAGTTTTTATATGCTCGTAATTCTCGCTGATATTTAGCCATGAGAATGATGAAAAAAAGTTTTTTATATCCAAAGGTTTTTTGCCTTTTTTGCTGCTTTTTTTTGTGGGAAATTTGGGGTGTGATGACTATCAATAAGGATGAAAATTTGTGGTTTTTTAGCGTGCGGTTGTCGGGAAAGCAATGATAAAAAATATAAAAAATAATAACGAAAGTGTTTGTTTTTTTGATAGTTATGATTTATCTTTGTGGCGATAATTGTTTTTGCGAAATTTCCTTTTGCAACAGTGTGGGAATGTGAGTCGTGGCGCTTGGGATAATGCGTTGATTTACAAGTTGTTGCGGGGAAGCAAAATTGAGGGAAAATTAATAACAAGAAAAATAGTTGCAACAGATGAAAAGAAAGTTTTACATTTCTCCTAAAACCGAGTTCTTCCGCGTGGAGCTGGAGGACACTTTTGCAGGCTCGGTTGTGCAGGGAGATAAGAGTGGTGTGACCTCAACAGGTCAGGAGATTAATGAGATTGATGCTGGTGCCGATGTTTGGACAGGTACTGGCGCGTGGAATGATGGTAAACAGTGGAAATAAAACAGAGGAGGAGAAGATATGAAGAATATATTTAGATTTTCGGCGCTTCTGTGCGCTGTTGCATTCTCGGTAACGGGTTGCGTGAAGGATGATATTTTGGAGGAGCCACAGCGTCGCCCTGCTGCGTCAGTGGGCGATGAGATTATTTTCGGCTCGCGTGCGGGTTTTGAGAATTCAGACAAGACAACTCGTACAGTCTATTCTGGCGAGACATATACAGTCAATGGTGTGACTTTCGAGCGTATCGATTGGGTTGATGGTACAGACCGCGTTCAGATTTATTGTGAAGAGGCATCAGGTACACAGGTCGCAGATTATGTTGTTTATGATAGCTCTACCGATGAGGAGGGTGTAGATGTTTATGATGAGGGTTATTTGGTAAATCCTAACTCTAACACATCTGGTGCTGCATTGCAGTGGGGTAGTGAGGGTACGCACAATTTCTATGCGATGTACCCAGCAACTTCGCAGTTTGACTTGACAAACAACACTCTTGCACAGGGTGTCAAGATGAATGGTACTAAACTTATGGGTATTGTTCCATCAGCACAGGCTCCAGCTCGTAATGTTACAGATCCTATCGTGGAGACAACTGAGGATGGCAAGAAGGTTTATGTGGTTAAGCCAAATATGGATTATGCTTATATGGCGGCAAAGGCAACTGCTACTCCTGCTGATGGTAGCGTACAGTTGGATTTCGTGCCAATTGTAACTGCATTGGAGATTGAGCTTGTGGCTGACCAGGAGACAAAGATTCTTGAGCTTATGCTCTCTGGTACAGGTTTGGCTGGTGGTTTCGAGGCTGACTTGTCTAATTGGACAGGCACTTATCCAACTTGTAAAAATTTAGATTCGTATCAGTATACTTTTGAGAGCAATGGCAGTTCTACAACTTCTACACTAAATGCTGTAAATAATATCGTTTACTCATTGGGTGAACTCGTAACACTCCAGCAGGGTGAGAAGTTGAGATTTACAATATTCTTGCGTCCAGGTGCTGATTACAAAAACCTTACACTTGGTTTCTCTGAGACAGGTGCTGCTTATTTGAAGAATAATCTCGGTGACGGAAGTGCTTCGTTTAATGTGCCAGCGCATAAGAAGACTCGTATCTTGGGCGTAAACTTGCCAAAGGCAGATGTGAAAATTACCTGGGATGCATCAAACTGGATGGAGGCGTTGCCTGATGCAACACAGATGGCATACCTCTCATTGCCTGGTACAGGTGGTTCGTTCTCGTATAATTACAGTAGTAGCAATAAGATGTATTATCAGCAGCAGACGCTTACCCTTGACGAGCAGTGGAAAGCAGGTATTCGTGCATTTGAGGTTATTGTTAATAGACCACAGTCAGCATCAACTACTCTTGGTACGCAAAATGTAAAGTGTAATAAGACTTCGGTTGGTGTAACATTTGATGCGGTAATGCAGCAAATGGAAAAAGCTGTTAATGAACACAAAAATGAGTGTGCAGTTGTTATCCTCACTTATCAACCAGAAGGTCGTAATCCTAATCGTAACTGCGAGGGCTTTGCCGGCAGTTTGAAAACTTGGTGGAGTGGTCTTAGTGATACTCGTAAGGCTTACTACACAAAGTACACACCAGAATCAACATTGCGAGTCGGAGAAAATTCTGTGGCTGGAAAGGTTCTTTTAATGGTTCGAATGAATCAGCGCGATGAGAAGGATGGTGGTACATTTAGTACTGCGGTTTCGACATTAACCAATGCAGGATGTCCATTTGTAATTATCGATGGTTGTGGTACGGCTAAAGACCGCTGGGGAGCTCGTGGATACACTATCAATAATACTACTGTAGCGGATATTAGCAATAGTGTATCAGATGATACTATGATAATTGAAGAGTATATGAAAGAAGGTAATATCTTCCCTGCGCAGTCAGATGGCAGTTATGGATATACCTATACTTCGGGAAATTATACGGTTACCCGTCCTCAACAAAATTCTAATGCACTTAATTTTGGATTTGAAACGGAGGATGATGTTATTTGCTGGTATCAGGAGTGGGCTCGAGTTGTAAAAGAACCATACACATATAAATATTCATCTTGGTATGGTAGCGGTTACGAGTTGGTTTGGTTTGAGTCTTTAAATGAAAAGAAATCAAATATCGAGCAGACATTTATTAAAGCGATTAACTCTGACCCTGCAATCGATAAGATAATCTTTATTAATAGTCTTTGTGGATATTTGGTAACTGGAGGCTATGACCAAAGTTATACGCCAAGTACGGGTAATACATATGGTGGTGCAGGTGGTGATATCGAGGGTCTTGCTAATGAGCTTAATCCTTGGTTCCTTGAGATGGTAAAGGGTGCACAGCTTGAGCAGTCAACAGGTCCTACTGGAGTTGTGATGATGGACCGAGTAACGGAAAATATGGATGTTATCGGTATGATTATCTCAAATAACTTCAAGTATAATAAATAATTTTCAGAAGTTGCAGAATAAACCCCAATCAGCAATGGTTGGGGTTTGTTGTGTTTATATCTTTTTATATAGGTAAATACTCTACCCGCGTCAGACGCTATTCTGGGGCACTTTTGAGAAAAATATGAACATTTTTTCATCAAAATGGTCATTTTGACTGATGAAAACGCGTAATTCGTTGAAATTTGCTTAATAAATTTTGCTTGTGAAGTAAATTGTCCTATATTTGTTCCAAAATAAATAATTTGCAGTGTCCAAATACGACATTTTGCACAGAAAATAAACCGAAAAATACTAATTCAAAATCCTAAATTCAAAAGGTATGAAAAAGAATTTATTATTGCTGTTAAGTGCAGCAATGACGATGTTTGCGATAACATCGTGTATGCAAGAGGAGGATTTGTCGTCCTCCACAATTGAGGAGATAGAAGCTGTTACCGATATCCCAGTCGAGGTAGAGGGTTTTACAGTGAAGTCTGCGCCCGCTGTGGTGGAGTCGGGTGAGGAGTCTGATGTATGGTGGATGCCAAAGACACGCGGTCTGATTGTCGAGAATGGCAGTGAGATTGAGGTGTGGTGGTCACCAAAGGAGGCTATCGGCGTATATGGCTCAAGCATGAAGAACTCAAAGTTCACAGGTACAAACAAGTACAAGAATGCAGCTACAACTTCATTCTCTGGTGGCTCGTTGTTTTCTTCGCCAAAGTATGCTTACTATCCTTATGACTCTGCAAATAGCTCAAATTCACAGACAGAGGTGCAAGGTATGATTCCGCAGACACAGATTTACAACACATCTGTTAATTTTGTATCTTATGATTACAAAATAGGTAAGTATAAGTCAAGATCTTTGACAGGTTACAATTTCTCGTTCTCTCCAATTGTGACTTATGTTAAGTTTGCAGTGAATACCACAGGTACAGACCTTGAGGGTGAGAAGTTGCAGTCGGTTAAGATGACTGTTAAGGGTGCCGAGCGCCAGTTGTGGGGTTCTTTCTCTTTGGACTTGACTCGCACAGCAAAGGATGCGCTCACTTGGAACTCAACAGACAGCGAGTGCAACTCGGTGACTTTGAACTGGGCAAACACCCCAACAGTGAGAACAAACTCTACTGTTAATGGTTATATGACAACTGCGCCAGCAGTAAAGAAGGGTGATGTATTGGAGTTTGAGGTAGTGACAGAGAACTACAAGGCTACATTCACTCGCACTTCAGAGGTTGACTACTCACCTAATTTGCTCGTTTCTTACCCTATCACATTGTCAGGTATTGATGATGTTGTTATTGAGGATTTGAATGGTGGTAACACTGGTGGCGATGAGCCAACTGAGCCAGAGGAACCACAGCCAATTGATCTTTCAATCACAAGCTTCAAGTTTACTGTGGCAAAGAACCCTGGTAAGATTTTGGGTCGTGAGCTCTATTTGGATGGCAGTACTACAAAGGGTCGTAGCGTTACAGAGGTAGTTTGCGAGGTGGATAACGAGAATCGCAAGATTAAAGCGTTTATTCCTTACTTGAACAATCGTCAGCTTGTTCCTACATTCGAGGTTCCTGCAGGTCTTGCGTTGGGTTCAGAGAGTAAAATGGCTACAAGCGGTGAGACAATGATTGATTTTGTCGAGGAGAATATCATTGTCGTAGCAGATCTTAATGCGGGTACTTATGTATTCTATGAGGTAGAATTGACAAATACAGGTCTTCCTGTGGTTGTTATCAACCAGCAGTCAGGTGTAACTTCAACAGAGACCGATAGCGAGTATAAGAAGGCAAGTACAGCGTGGTATGATGCAACACAGGCAAAGTGGGTACCAAAGACCAGCGATTGGAAAATGGAAGAGGGCACAGATAACTTTATGGTTTATAATGCCGATGGTACATCTGCTATTACCGACAAGAATGGTGCAATTGTAAGCGAACCATTGTTTGCAGGTACTCGTCTCCGTGGTAATGTAACACAGCAGATGCCTAAAAAATCGTTTGCCGTGAAACTTGACAAGAAGAGCGGTGTGCTCGATATGCCAGCTCACAAGCGTTGGGTATTGTTGGCTAACTGGAAGGACCGCACCATGATGCGTAACGCGGTAGCGTTCGGTTTGGCAGATGTGTTCAGTAAAACATTAGAGGATGGTATTGCTTGGAACCCATCGGGTCAGTATGTAGAGTTGGTTTACAATGGTGTTCATGTGGGTACCTACTACCTTTGCGAGCAGATCAAGATTGATGGCAACCGTTTGGATATCAATGATCCATACGATGCAGAGGATGCTTATTCTGGAAACCCAGAAGATTATGGTTATTTGCTTGAGTGTGATGATGGATATGATGAGACATGGCAGTTTACAACCGCTAACTACATTCCATTCTTGTTTAAGGATGATGCTAATGATGCGATGTTGAGTTATGCAACTACATTCGTTCGTGACATCGAGGACAAGTTGTATGCTGGCAATTATACCGAAGCTTACAAAAAGATGGATTTGACATCTATGGTTGATTTCCTTCTGATTCAGGAGTTGATGATGAACAGTGAGTTGAAACACCCTAAGAGTTGTTATACTTATATCAATAATGGCAAGTTCTATGCTGGTCCTATTTGGGATTTTGACTGGAATACATTGCCTACATCAGGTAACAGTGAAGAAGATTATTCATATACTGCATCGATGCTGGAAAAGGCTTCTAAACTTTACCATAAGAAATCGGGGTATCCTACTTCACCAAATTCTTCTGACAAGAATTATATGTGGTATCCAATGTTGGTTAAGGACGCAACTTTCAAGAATTTGGCAGCAGAGCGTTGGAATGCTGTTAAGGGAGCCTTGCTGACATATGTAAACACTGAAATACCACAGATTCAGCAGAAGATTGCTAAATCAGAGGCCGAGAACAGTAAGATGTGGAAGGTGTCTGTTGCAACCTCAAGCTGGGGTACAAATACCTATGGAATGGGTGGTGGTAAATGCGGTGACGAATCCTATGATTTCTCAAAGGCTGTCAGCACTTTGCAATCTAATCTCACCACTCGTATCAATGGTATGAGTTATGTAAGTAACAAGAACTGGCCAAGTAAGTCATATACTAATAAGTAGTAGTTCTTGGGGTTGGTAATAGTTCAACTTCCCAACTATTTATGGGCCTGCCAAAATTATGGCAGGCTCTTTTATTATCTACGCCAATCTCATCGTATCCTTCATATTTAGCAGTTGTGGGGAATTTTCGATTAAGCAATGATTTATTTCGTAGTGTTGTCGGTGTATGGAAACAATAGTTTGGTTTTATGGGCCTAATTTGGCAGATAATAGGGGTGTAATGCTTCAATATTCTTTTTATGTTGTTGCTCGCGACGGGAACCGCGCTGATACTGCTGGTAGGTAATGAGCATTTGTTAAAATGCGATATGGGCGTAATTTCACTGGTTTAATCAGGGTTTAATTTGAAGTCACCGCAAGGAGACTTCTTTTTTTTTTGTGATATCCTTGTCGCGCTTATTACGGCCACCATACA
>JAFZFR010000088.1 GCA_017555805.1 Alistipes sp.
CATCTGCCACCTCGGGCATAGCACGCTGCACAGCATTCAAAATTGCGTGGTCACCACATCCTGGGCACCACTTCACAATCTGGTCGCTCTTGAAATCTGCTGGTGTATATTTGTATTCTGCCATAGCCTCTTAAAGTAATGAGTTAAACTTATCCTTCAGCTCAACGATTGTAAATGGCTGACCCTCGGTTTTGTTATACTGCTCGAAAGTGTAGTTCTGGAACAACTGGCGAAGGTACGAAGCAAACTGACCCTCGTTGAGTTCGCACACCACAATCTTCTTGTGACCCTTCAACAACTCCTCCACGCCGTGAGGCATAGGGTTGATGTAGTTAAAGTGAAGCAATGAGATGCTCTTGCCCTCCTCCTGGAGTTCTGCTACGGCAGTCTGCAAGTGACCGCGTGTACCGCCCCAGCCGATAACCAGCACATCAGCATCCTTCGCGCCCATCACCTCTGGAGTAGGCAACTCGTCAGCCACCAACGCAACCTTCTTTGCGCGTGTGCGAGTCATCTCCTGATGGTTTGCTGGGTCGTAAGAGATAGTACCCTTCAGGCAATCCTTCTCCAAGCCACCGATGCGGTGCTCCAAGCCCTCCTTGCCTGGGAACGCCCAGCCGCGAGCCAACTTCTCGTTACGGGCGTAAGGCATAAAGTCACCCTCGCACTTCTCGACGATAGGTGGGCAGATTGTGGGGTAGTCTGCCATTGATGGGATGCGCCAAGGCTCCGAGCCGTTAGCGATAAAGCCGTCGGTGAGGAGAATTACAGGGGTCATATGCTCCATAGCAATCTTCGATGCCATAAATGCATAGTGGAAGCAGTCGCTTGGTGATGATGCCGCGATAACCACCGCTGGGCACTCGCCATTTCTACCGTAGAGAGCCTGCATAAGGTCACTCTGCTCGGTCTTTGTAGGCAGACCAGTCGAAGGACCACCACGCTGAACATCCACCACAACGAGTGGCAACTCCGCCATCACAGCCAAACCCAGCGCCTCGCTCTTGAGCGACAGACCAGGACCAGATGTTGTCGTAACGGCAAAATTACCCGCATACGCCGCACCGATTGATGTACAGATACCTGCAATCTCATCCTCCGCCTGCACGGTTTTTACGCCCAAATCCTTGCGCTTTGCCAACTCTTCGAGGATGACAGTCGCTGGAGTGATAGGGTATGAGCCGCAGAACAGAGGCAAGCCCGACTTCTCGCTCGCCGCGCAGAAGCCCCACGCAGTCGCCACATTACCGTTGATTGAGCGGTAAGTACCCTTCTCGAGTGGAGCAGCCTCCACCTTGTAGGTGTTAGCGAACTGGTGAGTGTTTGCCGCATAATAGTAACCCGCGTCGATAGCGCGCTTGTTAGCCTCCGCTACGGCTGGGTTCTTCTTTGCAAACTTCTCGTCGATATATCGCTTTGCGTAATCCTCTGGACGGTTGTAGATGTAGAAGCAGATACCGAGCGCAAACATATTCTTGCACTTCACAACCGACTTATTGTCAAGACCCATATCTGCCAACGCCGCGCGTGTCATCGAGGTGATGTCGGGGATAACGACATTATAACCCTCCAAGCCCAACTCCTCGATTGGGTTCAGGGTAGCGTAGCCCGCCTTCTTGATGTTATCCTCGGTCATTGTGTCGCCGTCGATAATCACCGTAGCATCCTTCTTGAGCCACTTGCGGTTAGCCTTCAATGCTGCTGGGTTCATCGCCACCAATACATCGCAGTAGTCGCCTGGGTTAGTCACCACGCCTGCGCCGATGTGTACCTGAAAGCCCGATACACCAGCCACAGTACCCTGTGGGGCACGGATTTCGGCAGGGTAGTCGGGGAATGTCGAGATTCCGTTTCCGATGAGTGCGGAAGTGTTCGAGAAGAGTGTACCTGTGAGCTGCATACCGTCACCCGAGTCGCCCGAGAAACGGATAACAACATCCTTCAACTCTTTCGCATTAAGATTCTCCATAAAATTGAATTTCTTATTTTGGTTAGTTTATTCTGTTCCCACTTATAAAAGTGTGCCGCCACTCCTTTGGAGTGCTAACATTATACAAAGATATATGATTATTCGTGAAGTTGTCCTTTTGTGGGGCACTTTTTTGAATTATATCAAAAACAAATATCATTAAAAATCGTCATTCCACATTTTCGTATCTCGTAACATAGGGAAAAGGGGGTAGAGGTCAAGCGAAAATGAATGGAATCTACCTTTGTTGCATTGGCGGAAGAAGAGGGTAGCAATGTAAATTATTTTTTTATTCTGAATAATCATCTAATTTCGCCCTTAACTCTTTGCCGTTGGATTTATTTTCCTTAACTTTGAACTACGCAATAACCTAAAAAAAAATAAATCTATGAAACGAATTCTCTTTTTTGCTGTTGCCCTTTTCTGCGTGACAGCCTGCCAAAACCGTGAGTGGCCTGCTATCGTTATGCCCGAGAACGCACAATGCTTCGATGACCCTGTGACGAATGGCGCAGCCGACCCCGTACTCATCTGGAACCACAAGAGCAACCAGTGGGTGATGTACTACACCCAGCGCCGTGCCAATATGCCTAATCCCCAGGGCGTTGATTGGGCACACGGATGCAGCGTAGGTATCGCAACCTCGCCAGATGGCAGCGAGTGGACCTATTATGGTGTGTGTCAGGGCGATAAGATGCTCTCAAACACCGACCCCGAGAAGCGCCACACCTGGTGGGCACCCGATGTATTCGCCGACGAGAAGGGTTTATTTCATATGTTCGTTACCTATGTGCCTAACATTACGACTGATTGGAGCGGTCCACGCGACATCCGCCACTACACCTCGGAGGATGGTTTCAACTGGGATTTCCAGTCGGTGCTTCCACTTGGGGCAGAGCGCTGCATTGACCCTTGCGTGAAGAAGATTGGCGATACTTGGTATCTGTGGTATAAGAACGAGTCTGTCGGCGGTTACACCTGGATGGCAAAGAGTCCCGATCTCTACACTTGGGAGGTTGTCGGCGAGATGACAAAGGATGTGGCTCACGAAGCACCTTATGTGTGGGAGTGGGATGGCAAGTATTGGATGATTGTTGACGCTTGGTCGCACTACCGCCGCATCTATGTGTCAGAGGATGGCTTGAGTGGCTGGGAGTTCTCATCTGAGATCTCTTCGTTTGCTCACCCTGCGGTCTATATCATTCAGGGCAAGCCTATCATCACTGGTCACCTCCACATCGACGGTCGCCATTCAGTACTTCTGATGCACGAGTTGCAGTACGCCGATGGCAAATTCTCTGTCAAGGAGTAAGGATTCCTACCATACTAAAAATGGTTGCTTCCAATGTGGGAGCAACCATTTTTTTATTGATGAAAATCATCTTCGGTGGCGGGGGGGGACGCGCAAAGCGCGTTACGCCACCGAAGATGCAGGCTGAAGCCTGAATTATCTTATGTCGTCATTCCCCGACTTGCCTTGCAAGGCGATGGGAATCTATCTTATATGTCTTTGCGAGGAGGGCAACGCCCGACAAAGTCTAATTTTGAATTTTGAATTCTCTCTTTTACCTTGCCTTCCTCTCCGCGAGATATACTCCCGCTAAAATCAGCACCGTGCCGACCATTGCCAGCGATGTGATTCTCTCATCAAGTACCACCCACGCCGTTATCATCGCCACAATCGGATTGATGTAGAGATAGTTTGTCGCATCCACCGCACCGAGGCGCTTGATGACGATGTTCCACGCCAGATAGCAACCCAGCGACGCCACTGCGCCAAGGTATGCGATATTTCCCCACACCATCGGTCTTGCCAGCATCTCCATCGTCACGCCCCACGGCTCAATGGCGAAGTAGGGCAGCAGCGTCAGCATACCATAGAAAAAGACCTTGCGCGTAATCATTGCCGAGGAGTATCTGTCCTGCACCTTGGTGATTATTATGCTGTAAATCACCCATACAATCACAGCACCAAAGGTCAGTATGTCACCCCTTGGGTTGAGTTTCAGCACAAAGTTTCCGTTCATAACTACCATCGCAACGCCCACCAGCGACATCAGCGAGTAGCCATAGAGCCTTCTGCTCGCCCCCACGCCCTTGTTCATCAGGTTTACGGTGAGCATCGTCAGCAGGGGCGTCGCGGCAATGATAATCGCCACATTCGACGCCTGCGTATAGACCAGCGCAGTATTCTCCAGCAAAAAGTACAACGAACCTCCCGACACGCCGAGCAGCACCATCAAGAGTTCATCCTTCGCGCTACGGCAAAACCACTCCTCTCGCTTCACCAGCGGCAGCATCAGCACATACGCCAGAATAAAGCGCAACATCATTATCGCCGCGGGCGAGAGCCCCTCCTGCAACAGCAGTTTCGAACTGATGAATGTCGTGCCCCAGATTGCCGATGTGAGGATGGCCAAAATGTGAAAAAGCCTCTGCATCGCCTAACGGATAGAGTTCATGCGGATGCTCGCCTTCACAATCGCAATGGCGCGTATGCGGTTCATCTCTATATCCTTATCTGCGTGGTGTGGATTCTGGCTCACCAACTTCACATACCCCTCGCGCTCCGATTTCTGGATGTACTTTACGGTGATATACTCCTCGCCGTCGAGGTCAATCGAGAGCAGATACATATCGCCCCAAAAGATGTTGTTTATATCCTGCAACTGCTTGTATAAAACGATGTCGCCACTCTTCAAAAGCGGATACATCGAGTCGCCCACGATGTAAATCGCGCCGTCGCACTTTGGCAGATTTGGGATGTGGATGTAGTTGATAGGCTTGTTCGACTCCTGGTCGGCAAACAGAGGCACCAGACCCGCCGTGCCCTCAATGGAGTAGAGCGGCACGCTCTGCATCGGTAGCGATGAGTCCGAACGCAGACGGAAAGCCGTAAAGTCGGGCTCTGCATTGAACATATTGCCCTTGCCACTCTCCAGCCAGTCAGGGTTGATGTTCAAATCCTGAACCAAAATATTTTTGTTGCGGGTCGATAGTCCGCTCTTGCCAGTCTCAATCATTGAAAGGGCTGCCTTTCCAATGCCAAGTCGTTGAGCTAGTTGCTCTTGCGTGAGTTTTAACTCCTTGCGTATTAGTTTAACTCGTTCATTCATTGTATTTCTATAAATAAATTTTATATCAAAAAATAGTACCCAAAGTGAATAAAATTCAATAATTGAATATATCTTTGTAGTGCAAAGTTAAGTAATTTATATCAAACAAACAAATTAAATTCAGTAAAAATCAATTATGTACGAAATTTCATCTAAACTTTACCAAGAGGTCGCTACCCGTCTTGTCGAACTTGCGGGCTTCCACGGCTACATCTCCGACTCCTTTGAGTTCGAGTTTGAGGATGTGTGGTGCGAGATGACCATCTCTGCCGTGGTCTATCATCAGTCCTCGCCCGATATAGGTCACTCGGTCTGCGCCGTTACGGATATGATTCCCGTCTGGTGGGAGTTCCACACCTTTGTCGATGGTGACGAGGTCTTGAACGATATGTCGTTTGACCTTATCCGCGAGAATATCCAGTCGTTAGTCTAAATCCATCAGCAATGAAACAACCTACATTTGACACTTGGTTGAAATCTGTTCAACCTATATTATTAGAGGATGAGCCACAGCCCGCGCCACCCGCCACGCCGCCCTCGTTTGCGGAGTATGCCCTGACGGTTTATCCCTTTCTGGAGTTGCAGCCTTTCCATCGTAACTACTACCGTCTGCTTGAGGCGTTTGCCGAGGGTCGCATCCGTAAGTTGATGGTCTCAATGCCGCCCCAGCACGGCAAGAGCGTAGGCGCAAGTACTCTGCTGCCCGCCTATATGCTCGGACTTAACCCCGATTGCCGCATTGCGATTGCCTCCTACTCGGCTATGCTCGCCAACAAGTTCAACCGCCGTGTGCAGCGCATCATCGAGAGCGATGAGTACGGCTCGCTCTTCCCCGCCACCCGCATCAAGTGTGGCGGCAAGCCCACGCGCTACCTCCGCACCGCCGACGAGGTGGAGATTATCGACCACGAGGGCGGTCTGCTCTCGGTGGGTAGGGAGGGCTCGCTTACGGGCAACCGCGTCGATTGCTTTATCCTCGACGACCTCTACAAGGATGCTATGGAGGCGAACTCTCCCCTCATCCGCGAGAATTGCTGGGAGTGGTACACCTCGGTGGTGCGTACCCGTATGCACAACGACTCGCGCGAACTTATAGTCTTTACCCGCTGGCACGAGGAGGATTTGATTGGCGTACTGCGCGCGCACGAAAGGTGCGTTGAGATGACCTGCTGGGATGATTTGGATAGGGTGGGTCACGAGGATTGGCTCTCAATCAACCTTGAGGCTCTCAAAACGGGCACACCCACCGAGATTGACCCTCGCGAGGCGGGCGAGCCCTTGTGGGCGGAGCGCCAGAGCCGCACACTGCTTGAGACCAAGCGCCGCCTCGACCCCGTACGCTTTGAGTGTATGTATCAGGGTCGCCCCTCCACCGAGGGCGGTCTGCTCTACGCCTCGGGCTTTGCCACCTACGACGACCTGCCCAGGGATATCGTCCGCATCGGCAACTATACAGACACGGCAGATATGGGCGATGACTACCTCTGCTCGATGAGTTATGCAGTTGATAGTGATGGCGTTATCTATATCCTCGATGTGGTCTATTCGCGTGAGCCTATGGAGGTGACTGAAGGAATGGTCGCCGCGATGCTCAAGGCTACTGATGTGCGTCAGGCACTTATAGAGAGTAATAATGGCGGTCGCGGATTTGCCCGCTCGGTGCAGAAACTGTGCCCACGCGTAAAGGTCGAGTGGTTTCATCAGGGCGCAAACAAGGAGGCACGCATCCTCTCCAACTCCGCCACCGCTCTGCACCTTGTGCGCTTTCCAAATGGCTGGGCAACCCGCTGGGCAGAGTTGTACGCCCACCTGATGACCTACCGCCGCGACTTCCGCTCCAACCGCTGGCACGACGCGCCCGATGTCCTCACAGGCATCGTCGAGAAGGAGAGCACTTTTGTCTCCAAAAAGTTAGTAAAAGTGAAATTCTCTTGATTCTATCTTTGGAGGCGGGCGGGGGTGACGCGCTAAAGCGCGTTACGCCTCCAAAGATGCAGGCTAAAGCCTGCGACATAAACAACAAAAAAGGCAGGTCACAGGACCTGCCTTTACCTTTAAGTAAAACGAATTATATCGCCGCCTTCTCCGCGTAACCAGCCTTCAACTCGTCGAACAACTCGCTGACCTTCAAAATCTTGTCGCAACGCCAAGCATTTGAGCCCGCAAATGCATAGCCGTGGTCCATACGACCCTTGTAGGCGTTGTAGAGCGCCAGCATAATGCAGTATGGCGAGTTGGTCACATCGCAAGTCTTGATGCAGTTGAAAGGACACGCCTTTGGCTTCTTTAAGCCCTCCTTCACAGCCTCGAGGAAGCCGTTGGTGATTGCTCGACCAGGCATTCCCACAGGGCTCTGGATGATGGTCACATCCTCCTGCGTAGCATCGATGTACGCCTGCTTGAACTTCTCGTCAGCATCGCACTCCTCGGTAACAACGAAGCGCGTACCCATCTGCACCGCGTCGGCACCCAATGCCATAATATTGTAGATATCCTCACCAGTATAGATGCCGCCACCCGCAATTACCGGGATGTGCTTGCCGTGCTGCTGCTCCAGCTCGCGTGCCGCCGCAACAACCTCTGGTACGATAGCCTCCAGTGAGTAGTTCTCATCGTTAATCTGCTCGTGTGAGTAGCCCAGATGACCACCCGCCTTTGGACCCTCCACCACAACTGCGTCGGGCACATAGCCATACTCGCCAATCCAGCGGCGGCAGATGACCTTCAACGCACGCGCCGACGATACGATAGGCGCAAGCTTGGTTGTTGAGTCGCTCGTGAGGAACGATGGCAGATTCAGTGGCAGACCCGCACCCGCAAAGATGATGTCAGCCTTCTCGGCAATGGCGGTCTTTACGATGTCGGCAAAGTTTGTTAGCGCCACCATAATGTTCACGCCGATGATGCCGCTCGACTTCTCGCGCGCCTTGCGCAACTCCTCCTTTAGTCCGTGGATGCAAGCCTCGTTGAAATCCTTTGAGAACTCGTTATAAATCACACCAAGACCAGCCGCCGAGATTACTCCCACACCGCCAGCATTGGCTACGGCAGAGGCAAGTCCCGAGAGCGACACACCTACGCCCATACCTCCCTGCACGATGGGTACTTTAGCAAGGAGATTTCCTATTTTCAACTCTTTCATTTCTTTAAGTTTTTGGTTATGCAGAATGTTGAAATTCTGCTTGTGTTCTATTGACCTCGCAAATATAGATAAAATATTCAAAAAGGGAAATAAAATGTTGAAAATATGAATTCTTAAAATTTTTCAATTAACCCGCTTGCGCCGCTTTCCACCTCAAGTATCACTTTAGCTACAAAAATAAAGCACCGCTTGAGATAAGCGGTGCTAAAAGATTGGGATATAATTTGTTGAAAATTTACAAAATCTCCTCCAGTCGTGCTACGGGGGCGATGTCGTAGGATGAAATCATACCCTGCTGATAGCGGTAGTAACCCGAGATGGCAATCATCGCTGCGTTGTCGGTTGTGAACTTCAGTTCGGGGATGAATGTGCGCCAGCCGCGGCGGCGTCCAGCCTCGGCAACGGCCTCGCGCAGACCCGAGTTTGCCGACACTCCACCAGCGATGGCTACATCCTTGATGCCGGTCTTCTTGGTCGCCTTGATGAGCTTGTCGAGCAGGATGTCGATGATGGTCTTCTGCAATGATGCGCAGAGGTCCGCCTTGCGCTTTTCAACGAAGTCGGCATCCTCCTTCACGCAGTCGCGCAGGGTGTAGAGGAACGATGTCTTCAGACCCGAGAACGAGTAGTCGAATTCGCCCTTGACATGGGGCTTTGCGAAGGTGAAAGCATTGGCGTCACCCTCCTTTGCCAAGCGGTCAATCACTGGACCTCCTGGGTAGGGGAGTCCCATCACCTTGGCGCACTTGTCGAAAGCCTCGCCCGCAGCATCGTCGATGGTTGTGCCGATAATCTCCATCTCAAGCGGTGACGACACCTTCACAATCTGTGTGTGGCCGCCACTCACCAGAAGGCAGAGGAACGGGAACGATGGGTGCGGCATCTTGCGGTCGGGAAGGTCGATGAAGTGCGAGAGGATGTGACCCTGCAAGTGGTTCACCTCCACCATTGGAATGTTGTTTGCTAATGAGAGTCCTTTGGCGAATGATGTACCCACCAGAAGCGAACCCATCAGACCTGGTCCGCGCGTGAAGGCAATCGCATCCAGCTTGTCAGCCGTGATGCCCGCCTCTTTGAGAGCGGTATCCACTACGGGAATGATGTTCTGCTGGTGTGCTCGTGATGCCAGCTCGGGAATCACGCCACCATACTTGATGTGCACCGCCTGCGACGCTATCACATTGGAAAGCAGCGTAGTATTGCGTATTACGGCAGCCGAAGTGTCGTCGCACGAAGACTCTATGCCAAGAATTGTGATGTTCATATATATGTTTTTTCGCTTTTTTTTCTATTTTAATAGAAAAATGGTTACTTTTGTAAGTTTTATGACCGTAAGTCAATGCGCAAAGTTACGAAAATATTATTAAAGCTGCTATCAGTAACGCTTTTGTTTCTGATATTTTGTCCTATTGTGCTTACATTGACCGTAGCATTGCCCTCTGTTCAGAACTTCGTTGTGGACCGAGCGACTGACTATATCTCCAAAAAACTTGACACCCGCGTAGAGATTGACCGCATCCGTCTGGGTGCGCTGGGTAGTCTGCGCGTGGAGGGTCTGTATGTGGAGGATTACGAGCACGACACGCTGCTCTATGCGGGTAAGGTCAAACTCTTCCTTATGGGTCTGATTGACGATGGCGGACTTAACTTCCGCAACGGTATGATGTCGGATGTGCAACTCAACCTGCGTGAGACTCCTTCGGGCGTGATTAACATCAAGCAGGTGGTCGATAAGTTGCGTAACAAGCAGGACACCGTGGCAAAGCCTTTCGCTATGCGTGTGGAGGATGTGCGAGTAGATAATGTGTCGGTGCTGATTGAGCGCCTTGAGCATCGCAACCCCGAGTATGGTGTCGATTACAACAATATGCACATCAAGCATATCTCGGCCTTTGTCGATAATTTCTATATTGAGGATGGCGCTATCGGCGGTTATATCCGCAACCTCTCGGCTATCGAGCGCTGCGGCTTTATGGTGCAGAACTTTACGGGTCGCTTCGAGGTGGATAAGGGTGTGATTGACCTCTCGGACTTCGAGATTATGGCTCGTAACTCGGATGTGCGTCTGCGCTCGCTGACCCTTACGGGCAACGATGGCTGGGACTCTTATAAGGACTTTATCCACGAGGTACGCATTGATGGCGAGTTGTATCGTACGGCTATATCTTCTGATGACATCGCATACTTTGCCCCAAAACTCCAGCCCTGGCACCTGGCGGCGCGTGAGGCGAATGTTGCTGTGAGGGGTACGGTGGCGGATATGATGATTGATGTGAAGAATGTCGATTTCGGTTATCGCAGTTCGTTTGATTGCGACATCTCGTTGCGTGGTCTGCCAAATGTGAAGCGCGCGGGTATGTCGGTTGAGTTGCATAACCTCTCGACCGATGAGCACGATATGAATATGCTCCTGTCAAGCATTACGGGCAAGCCGCTGCCAAAGAAGGTGGTGGAGATTGCCTCGTCGGCGGGCGAGTTAATCCTGGCGGGCGAGTTCAGTGGCGGTATGCGCGCCTTTGAGACCGACTTTAACCTTGTGACGCAGGCGGGTAGTGCTCGCTTGGCGGCGCAGTTTGAGCATAACGAGGAGAAGCGCATCAAGGATGATAAGGGCGCAGAGCGAGTGTCGCCAGCGATGTCGGTCATCGAGGCTGATGCCGACCTTGAGCAGATTGACCTCGGCACTCTGCTGGGCGAAAAGTTGCTTGGTGGCGTGAGCGGTAAGGTGCATTTTGGCGGCGTCACAACACGCTCAAGTGTGCGTGGTCAGGTGCGTGGTGAGATTTCCGATTTGAGATTTAACGAGTGCGACTACTCTGATTTGTGGCTCTCGGGTACTATCCATAACAAGAGTTTTGCGGGCGAACTATCGAGCGACAGCGCTCCGCTGAATTTCAACCTCTCGGGTCAGGCGAATATGAATGGCGACAGACCTCTCTACGACTTTAAGTTGAAGGTGGAGGATGCCGATTTGTTTGCGATGAATGTAAATAAGCGCGACTCCGTTTCGCACCTTGCATTCAACGCCGACCTCTACGCTATGGGTCATACGGCCGATGAGATGAGCGGCTCGGTGGATATTTATAATGGTCTTTACCGCTATGGCGAGGATACCCTTCGTGCGGAAAACATACGCCTCATATCTCACAGCACCGAGGAGCGCCGCGAGTTGAGCCTTAACTCGGAGTTTGCCGATGCGACATTCACCAGTCCTACATCCTATGCCGACCTGGTGGGCTTCCTGAAGGTGGCGGCGAACAAGTATCTGCCAAACCTTGAGGTGAAGCGCGACGCCTTTTTGGCGAAGGATGAGCAGGGTGGTTACTCGGCTCTGGAGGTTACGCTCAAGAAGATTGACCCGCTGCTCAATGCCGTTACGCGCGGTCTGCACCTTGCCAATGGCTCGAAACTTAACTTCACGATGAACCCGCTCACCAACCACTTGCTGCTTCGTGCCGAGTCGGAGTATGTTGAGCGCAGAAATATGTTGATTACAAACCTCGATGTGAATGTCAGCAATCAGGGCGACTCGCTGGCGATGTATCTCCAGGCGGAGGATTTGTATGCGGGAGCGTTCCACCTGCCACAACTGATGATGATGGGTGGCGCGAAGAACAATCGCGTGCAGATGTCGGCGGGCTTCAACAGCGAAGATAACTCACTCTCGGGTGGCGTCTCGATGATGGCGCATCTGGAGCGTGTCGGCGTGCAGAATATGCCGCGCGTGAATATGCGTATCTACCCTTCGACAATCAAGCAGGGTGACAAGCAGTGGCGCATCACATCCAATGGTATCAGCATCGACACGGCGCGTATCGTGGTGAATAACTTCAGCGTCAGAAGCACCGACCAGCACTTGCAGTTGGATGGTGTGGCGTCGCGCCAGAGGGAGGACTCTCTGCGCGTGAGGATGCGTAACTTCCAGATTGAGCCGTTTATGGGCTTTGCGTCAAGGCTGGGCTACCGCGTGACGGGTCTTGTCAATGGCGAGGCGTCGATGCAGGCGGTGCTTAACCGAGGCGAATTGGATGCCGACCTTCGCATCGATAGTATGAAGGTGAACACTACGCCCGTTGCGCCTTTGGAGATTGACTCTCGCTGGGACTTCGTGCAGCAGCGTGTGCGCCTGACGATGAAGAACCTCAATACGGGCAAGAATGTGGTGACGGGATACTACGCCCCAGCCACTATGCGATACTATGCCGAGGGTGAGTTCGAGCATATCCCTATGCATATGCTTGACCCAGTGTTGGCGGGTGTGATAACCGACACCGAGGGCGAGGCGTATGGTAAGTTGGAGATTATGGGTCAGGGTCGTCAGGCGAAACTCAACGGCGTGATTGATGCCGAGAACCTCGCTACGACAATCGACTACACACGCGCCCGCTACTCTGTGCCAAAGGCGAGAGTGAATGTGGTGGATAACCACCTTATCGCAACCAACGCCCGCGTCTATGATGAGGAGCGCAATACGGGTCAGCTCAATATGGATGTTAATCTCGAGCACCTCTCGAATATCGCCTATAACCTGCGCCTCACGCCACGAAATATGATTGTGCTGAACACCACAGCGCAGGAGAACGACTACTTCTACGGTAAGGTCTATGCCTCGGGTGTGGCGACAATCAACGGCAGCAAGCGAGGCACGACACTCGACCTGGTGGGTACTACGGGCGACAACTCGAAGTTCTATATGCCTCTCTCAAGCAAGAGCGACGCTTCGATTGCCGACTTCGTGACATTCGTACAGCCTGGTATGCAGCGCGGCGACACGACAAACTACCTTGCCCGCAAGAAGATGATGTACGAGCGCCGCAACCGCGCCGTAGCGACCTCGTCGGAGAGCACGATGGAGATTAATATGGAGCTTACGGCGACCGATAACGCCGAGGTGCAGTTGGTAATTGACCCTACGGTGGGCGATATTATCAAGGCTCGCGGTAATGGTACGCTCTCGATGCGTATCGTGCCAAGCGCCAATATATTTGATATGTATGGCGACTACACCATAACCGATGGTAGTTACCTCTTCACATTGCAGAACATCATCAATAAGTTGTTCCTTATCGAGAGTGGTTCTACCATCACCTGGACGGGCGACCCAGTGGATGCGCGACTCAACATCGACGCTATCTATAAACTCAAGACCTCGTTGCAGCCGCTGCTCTCATCCACAACGCTTGACAATGTGACGCGAGCAGTGCCCGTGGAGTGTGTCATCAACCTTACGGAGCGATTGTCCAACCCAACGGTAATGTTCGATGTGCGTGTGCCTAATGCCGACACCGAGATTCAGAACGCCGTAGCCAACCTGCTCAACAACCAGCAGTCTATCGCAACGCAGTTTATGTATCTGCTAGTGAGTGGCTCGTTCTACTCCGACTCATCGACAACAGCCAACATCGGCGCCTCGGCATCAGCTACTACGGGCTTCGAGTTGTTGTCAAATCAGGTGAGCAACTGGCTCTCGAGCGACGACTATAACATCATCCTGCGCTACCGACCCAAGTCGGAACTTACGAGCGATGAGATTGACTTCGGCTTCTCGAAGAGTCTGGCGAATGACCGCCTGCTGGTTGAGGTCGAGGGCAACTACCTTGTCGATAACAAGATGGCGCAAAGCAGTAATATGTCGAACTTTATGGGCGAGGCATACATCACCTGGCTCATTGACCGTGCGGGCAACCTCAAGTTGCGCGGCTTCACGCAGACCATCGACCGCTTTGACGAGAACCAGGGTCTGCAGGAGACGGGTATCGGCATCTACTACAAGGAGGACTTCAACAACTGGCAGGACTTGAAGCGCCGCGTGAAGGAACGCTTTATGAGCAAGCGCCGCCGCGAGCGCGAGGAGGCAGAGCGCGAGGCTGCCCAGGAACAACAAAACAGCGTGCGGGAGCGTTCTAATGATGAGGCGGCATCGCAGCAGGCCATCGAGGACGCCAAGCAGAAACTTGTGACAGAAATAAACTTAAATAAATAATAACTAAACTTTTTTCGCATTATGATCGAATTTATTCAGGCTGCCGAGGCGGCAGCGACTACCGCAACAGCGGTAACAGAGGAGGTAACTCGTATGGGTTTGTGGGAACTCTTCTTGAAAGGTGGTTGGTTGATGTGGCTCCTGCTCGTGTTGGGCGGTGTGGCTGTATTCATCTTCGTTGAGCGTTGGATGATGATTCGTAAGGCCGCTAACCTTGATATGCACTTTATGAACCGCATCCGCGACTACATCTCTGATGGTAAGATTCGCGCAGCCGTTGATCTCTGCCGCAAGACTAACACCCCAATCGCACGAATGATTGAGAAGGGTATCGGCCGCATCGGTCGTCCTATGAGCGACATCCAGTCGGCTATCGAGAATGTGGCTAACCTTGAGGTATCGAAACTCGAGGACGGTCTGCCAATCCTCGCTACTATCTCGGGTGGTGCTCCTATGATTGGTTTCTTGGGTACTGTAATCGGTATGGTGCAGACCTTTATGGATATGTCGGCTGCGGGCGGTACAATCGACCTCTCATTGTTGGCAGGCGGTATGTATGTAGCGATGGTGACTACCGTTGGTGGTCTTATCGTGGGTATCCCAGCATATTTCGGCTACAACTACCTCGTGGCACGCGTCGAGAAGTTGGTGTTCCAGATGGAGGCTAACTCAATCGCCTTTATGGATATTTTGAATCAACCAGTAAAATAATTTGAAGATGGCAATTAAAAGAGGATCAAAGGTCGATAACTCGTTCTCGGCATCGTCGATGACCGACTTGATGTTCTTGTTGTTGATCTTTATGATTATTGCAACCACACTTATCAGCCCCAACGCTGTGAAGTTGATGTTGCCAAAGAGCGCAAACCAACTCAAGGATAAGGCTATCACCACCGTCTCAATCAAGAAGGAGAGTGCTGGCACCTATTCCTACTATGTTGAGTTGGAGAATGTGGGCTCGCGTCAGGGTGTTGAGCGCGCACTCAAGGCTCGCCTTGAGGGTCAGGAGGAGCCTACCGTATCTCTCCACGCCGACAAGACCGTCGAGTGGGATGAGATCGTGCAGGTGATGAATATAGCCAAGGATAATGGCTACAAGTTGATTGCTGCCACCCAACCATAAATCCTCTAACACTACTCTTTTGGCGTCTGGCTTGATTTTGGGTTGCTCATTTACATCAAGTAAACTCCGCACCCAAAATCTGCGACCAGCCTCAAAATAGTACGCGTTATAGAATTTTAACACAAGGAGAGCAATCTCCATATCCTTAATTTTGAATTTTGAATTTTGAATTCTAAATTCTATTGTATGAATTATTACGACGAAAAAGACGATAGGCCCAAACTCTACGCAGGTGTAGCGGCGGCGCTTTATGGTGTGGCGCTGGCGGCATTGTTGCTGCTGGTGTATCTGCCCGTAAGGCACATCGAGACCCCTACGATGATGGAGATTGAGTTCATCGACGAGCCAAAACCTGCGCCCAAACCCAAGGTGACGACGCAGGCGCCCCGTCACGAGAACCTCTCGACCAAGCAGAACACCCAGCAGGTGACTGGCAAGGATGAGGTGACGCAGACGGTCAATCCGCGTGCCATATTCAAGAGCAACAAGGGTGGCGTAGATGAACCCGAGGATGTGGGTAATCCATACGCAAAGCAGGGCGAGGAGAACCTCGCCAACGGCACTGGCGGAGGACTCAACTCATTGGGCAATGACCAGTTGGACGAGGGTTTGCGAGGTCGTGGTCTGGTGGGTAGCCTGCCTGTGCCAGCATACCCTGGTAATGTGAGTGGCAAGATTGTCATTCGCGTGACCGTCGATCAGCACGGCAAGGTGACCAACGCCACATACGAGCCTAAAGGCTCCACCTCGTCGGACGCGGGGCTTATCTCCGCAGCCATCGCCGCCGCCAAGCGCGCGCAGTTCACCGAGAGCCGCAGTTATGTGCAGGGCGGAACGATAACCTATAACTTTAAGTTGAATTAGTGACCGAAAGGTTTTAATGAGAAAATGAAATTACAGATGAAAAGAGCACTGTTATTCCTATGTCTTATACTCCTGGGTGGTCACGCTGAAGTTATGGCACAAAACGATGGTAGCGCGAAGATGGTCTTTGAACGCATCTCGCATGACTTCGGCGATGTGCAGCGCAAGGGTGGTGACCTGATTGCTATGTTCCGCTTCGTGAATGAGGGTGATGCTCCGCTGGTGATTAAGAAGGTTCATAAGTCCTGCTCGTGCACGACTGTAGGTTACTCGCGCCGACCTGTGATGCCAGGCCAGAGTGGCGAAATCAAGGTCAAGTATGAGCCCCACAAGATTGAACCAGGCAAGTTCCACAAGGTTATCCAGATTTACACCAACGAGTCAAGCAAGGTTAAGTTGATTACTATTCAGGGTAACTCCAAGGATAAGAAATAGAACGATAAACGCCAGAGTGAATGCTCTGGCGTTGTTGTTTATTGTAGATGACTACTCAAGGTGATTACATACATATTGCTATCAGTGCCGATACGGAACGGAGGCCCCCACAGCGAGAGCCCGCTTGATACGATGATGTGGGAGTGTGACCAGTGGCGGTAGCCGTGGCTCTGCTCATACATGATATCAGTGAGCAGATTTAGCGGAAATATCTGCCCGCGATGGGTATGTCCCGAGAACTGCAAATCAACCTTTAGTGAGTCTGTCTGCGCAAGGTTGTATGGTTGGTGGTCGAGTACAATCGTAGGCTTTGCGTTGTCGCACTCTGCAACCAACTGCTCCAGCGACTTGCGACGGCGATTGTGTCTGTCGTCACGACCTATGATTTGCACTCCGTTCTCAAGTGTTATGATGCTGTCTTTTAGTAGCTGAATCGGGGTATTGCTCAGGAAGTCAACGCACTCTGCCGCACCGCTGATATATTCGTGGTTACCCATCACCATGTAGGCTGGAGCATTAATATCCTGCAACTCCTCGTGCATCTGTTGCTCTCGTACAGGCTTAATGCTGTTGTCGATAAGGTCGCCCGCAATCAGTACAATATCGGGCTGCTGTGCGTTTATCAGCTCCACATATTGCTTCAGTTGCTGCTTGTCGGTGCCGTAGCCGAGGTGTATGTCACTCACTGCAACTATGCGCATGGGACTCTCCAATGGTTTGTTGATGGTGATGTCCACTTTCGATACTTTCGGGTGGCGGTAGTTCCAGTAACCATACACCAGCAGGCATAGTGTGATGCCCAGGGCGTAGTGGAAACCGCCAAACGAAGGGCGGACAAGATGTACCATATCGACCACCAACAGAAGCAATACCATATATAATAAGAATACCATCCATGCTGACCCTACGCTGAAGAGTACGCGGGCCAGAGCCTCGGGCATTGCGATATTGCGTGCGCCGAGAGAGATAAACAGGGCGCATGCAACGACCCAAAAGATTATGCCGAATGCAATCTTGCTCCACAGCGGGAGGTTGGCCATCTGTTGCAATGAACGGATAAAGAGGTATATGTTGCCACCCAGGTAGGCGAGCATTGTGGTGAGAAGTATTGCTTTCATATTCGGTCTGTTGTCTAATAGTTGTAGCAAATATAACGAAAAAAATAAAAATCGGCAACACCCGAAGATGTTGCCGATAGATATTGCGTGTTAGGTCTTGTTACTTTGTAGCAGCCTCCAGACGCTTCATCATAACGAACATGAAGAGTGCTGAAAGCAAGCAGAGAGCGATGAATACTGACCATACAACAACCAATGGAAGACTGCCCCAGAGGAAACCACCAACGGCTACGAGCATGTTACCGATAGCAGTTGCCACAAACCAGCAACCCATCATCATACCCTTGTACTTTGGAGGAGCAACCTTCGATACGAAAGAGATACCCATTGGCGAGAGCAACAACTCTGCAAATGTCAAAACGAGGTAAGTTGAAATCAACCAGTTAGCCGATACGAATGTACCTGCCTCGCCAGCAGCAGCCTGCTCGTTTGGAGTCAAAAGACCCATTGAGCCGAGTGCGATAACAGCGAAACCAGCGGCAGCAACCAACATACCGTAAGCAATCTTACGAGGTGCTGATGGCTCCTTGCCCTTGGCTGCGAGTGAGCCGAAGATAGCCAATGAAACTGGAGTCAAAGCTACAACATAGAATGGGTTGAACTGCTGGAAGATAGGAGCGCTAACTGCAACTGAGCCTGTGATGTTGAGGTACTTGTAAACCAGGATAGCGATAACGCCCAACACGATAGCCGCTGAAACAATCTTCGCCTTCTTCTCCTCGCTCTGGAAGATAGAGAAACCAGCATAAACACCGATGATGATGAGAACCAGATTCCATACATTGAATGCCATGCTCTGCAAGCCCTCTGAAGACTTCTGAGTGAACTCATCAGCGAAGTAAGTAAGAGCCAAACCGTTCTGGTGGAATGCCATCCAGAAGAAGATTACAACGGCAAATACAAGGAAGAGAGCTGTCATACGAGCCTTTGTCTGCTCTGGAGTGAGGTTGTCTACCACCTGTGCCTCCTCGCCCTTCTTCTTGGCACCACCCTCTACATGGCGGAAAGTAGGACGGAAGATGTAGTAGATAGCGATTGAAGCGATCAACGCTACGCAAGCCACAGCGAATGAGAAGTGGTAAGCGTCGTTGCCAGAGAAACCGAGTGAAGTCTCTGCCCACTCCTTGATCTTTACGGCTGCAGTAGGTGCAAACAAAGCACCGATGTTGATAGCCATATAGAAGATTGAGAACGCCGAGTCACGCTTGTCAGCATACTTTGGATCGTCGTAGAGGTTACCTACCATTACCTGCAAGTTACCCTTGAAAAGACCAGTACCGATGCTGATGAACATCAAAGCGCCCAACATCGCTACCATAGCCAATGTGTCGCCACCGAGTGGGAACGAGAGCAACAAGTAACCGATAAACATAATGAAGATACCGCTTGTTACCATCTTACCGAAGCCGAACTTGTCAGCCAAGATACCACCGATGAGAGGCATAAAATATACCAAACCGAGGAAGGTAGAGTAGATTGCTCCCGCTACGCCAGCGTCCAAACCGAAGTTGGCGCGCAGGAAGAGTGCGAATACCGCAAGCATGGTGTAGTAGCCGAAACGCTCACCTGTGTTGGCAAGAGCCAGGGCGTACAAACCTTTTGGTTGTCCTTTGAACATAGTTTTTTAGTTATTTAATAGTTAATATTATAATTGTTTCTTACAATTTCCGACAAAGATAACGAAATATTTTGTATATTTGTGTATAAAAAGTTAAAAACAGCAGTTATGGATAATCAAATGAAGATGTTACCGATGGTCGAGCGCGACGAGTGGTTGCACCCAGTGGCCGATAAAATTGAGGATCGTCACAATCGCTACAAGGCTCGTATGGCGGCCATCGAGCAGCAGAGCGGCACGATTGTAGATTATGCCAACGGCTACCGCTACTTCGGCTGGCAGTGGGACGCTGCGCTGGATGGCTGGTGGTTCAGGGAGTGGCTGCCCGAGGCCTACGATGTCTTTATCTTCGGTGATTTCAACTCTTGGCAGCGTACGCAGTTGCGTCTGGATAAGAATCGCGATGGCGTGTGGAGCATCTTTTTGCCTCACGCGATGTATGGTCATCTGCTCACTCACGGCTCGCTCTATAAACTTCATATCCACGGCAAGAATGGCTGGCACGACCGCATCCCTGCCTACGCCACAAGAGTGGTGCAGGATGAGCATACCAAAAACTATACGGCTCAATTCTGGAATCCCGAGAAGCCTTACAAGTGGAAGAACAAGAAGTTCGATATCTCGCAGGTGGGCGACCTGTTGATTTACGAGGCGCATGTTGGTATGTCGCAGGAGGAGCCCAAGGTCGGCACATATAAGGAGTTCACCAAGAAGGTTTTGCCTCGCATCAAGAAGGCGGGCTACAACGCCGTGCAGTTGATGGCTATCGCCGAGCACCCTTACTACGGCTCTTTCGGTTACCATGTGGCCAACTTCTTCGCCCCATCATCTCGTTGCGGTACGCCCGAGGAGTTGAAGGCACTCATCGACGCAGCGCACAAGATGGGCATTGCGGTGATTATGGATATCGTTCACGCCCACTATGTGAAGAATCAGAACGAGGGTATCCTCGACCTCGATGGCTCGGGTTATCACTACTCGAAGCAGGGCGAGGCTGGTTATCAGAAATATTGGGATTCGATGGTCTTCGACTACGGAAAGGGTGGTGTGGAGCACTTCCTCCTCTCGAATGTCAAGTATTGGCTCGATGAGTACCACTTCGATGGTTTCCGTTTCGATGGCGTGACATCTATGCTCTACTACCATCGTGGCTACACCGACTTCGACACCCGCGACAAGTTCTTCGACGAGGGCGTTGATTTGGATGCTGTGACCTACCTTACGCTTGCCAACCGCCTTGTGCACGACTTTCGCCCAACGGCAGTGACCATTGCCGAGGATGTGAGCGGTATGCCAGGTATGTGCTCTAAGATTGACGATGGCGGTGTCGGCTTCGACTATCGTCTGGGTATGGCTATCCCCGATTTCTGGATTAAGTTGCTGAAGGATATTCCTGACGAGGATTGGAACATCTGGGAGATGTGGAGCATTATGACCAATCGTCTGCCCGAGGTCAAGACTGTCGCCTATGCCGAGTCGCACGATCAGGCGCTGGTGGGTGACAAGACCATTGCGTTCCGTTTGTTGGATAAGTTGATGTATGACTCGATGGACCGCGCTTGCGAGAGTATGGTGGTTGACCGAGGTATGGCTCTGCATAAGATGATTCGCCTTCTGACTATCACAACGGGCGGTGAGGCTTACCTTAACTTTATGGGTAACGAGTTCGGTCATCCCGAGTGGATTGATTTCCCACGCGAGGGCAATGGCTGGTCGTATGGCTATGCGCGCCGCCAGTGGTCATTGCGTGACAATGGCTTCCTGCGTTACGCCTACCTTGCTGACTTCGATGAGGCTATGATTGAACTTGTTAAGGATAGGAAGATTCTTTCGGATGGCTACCCATACAACCTCTTGATGGATGAGGAGAACAAGACTATGGTCTACTCGCATCGTGACCTTATCTTCGTATTCAACTGGCACCCAACGGCAGCAATTCCCGATTATGAGTTGCCTGTTCACGAGGCTGGCAAGTATGAGGTTGTCCTCTCGACCGATGAGGAGCGCTTCGGCGGTCTGGCACGACAGGAGGCTGGCGAGGAGCACTTCACATTCAATGTCGAGGGCGAGGATGGCACACTCTACCCACGCCTGAAGATTTACAACACTTCACGCACGGCGATAGTTCTTCGCAAGGTGGATTAACAAATGGTATAAATGTAAATTAAGGTTATCAATCAGTTGAGGTTGGTAACCTTTTTTGTTTTGTCTTTGTCGCGAAATTTATCTTCGGTGGCAGGGGCGGTAGCGCGGAGCGCTATGCCACCGAAGATATACCCATTCGGGCGAACTTTGCGAAGCGTACCCATAAAAATCGAAATTAATCAATAGTTTCCCACCAATAAATACCCTAAATGAATATTTATGCTTAAATTTGTAAGTGTTGAACACTTAAAACTATAACGAGGTATGAAGAGATTGTTATTTTTATTGGCGGCTTTGTCTTTGGGCGTGAGTTGTTGCGCGCAGAGCGAGCGAAAGAGTGGGGGAGATGGAGTGAAAACCACATTCCAGACCTCGCGTGCGTGGCGTGAGACGATTGACAATCGCGCCGATGCGGTGATGGTGTATGGCGTCGGGGGCAACCCTTCGGACCGTTCACGCCGAGTGTCGTTTGAGGAGCGTGTGCGCTCGTGGCGTGAGAGGGGCTATACGGCTCACTTTATGACTGGTATCGCGTGGGGCGAGTATCAGGACTACTTCACTGGCGAGTGGGACGGCAAGTGGCATCTTGACGAGGGTCAGGTGCAGGAGAATGGCGACACCATCTGGCACGGTCATATGGTCCCTTACATCGTGCCATCCGACAACTACCTTAAGTATATCAAGGAGCGCCATGTGAAGCGCGTGATTGATGCGGGCATTGATGCAATCTTTATGGAGGAGCCCGAGTTCTGGGCACGAGCAGGTTACAGCGAGTCATTCAAGCGCGAGTGGAAGAACTACTACGGCTTCGACTGGCGTCCGCAGCACGAGTCGCCCGAGAACACCTGGCTTGCCAATAAACTCAAATATGAACTCTACTACAAGGCGCTGAAGGAGGTATTCACCTACGCCAAGGAGTACGGCAAGCAGAAGGGTATGGATGTGAAGTGTTATGTGCCTACCCACTCGCTGGTGAACTACTCGCAGTGGAGTATCGTGTCGCCCGAGGCGAGCCTCGCTTCGCTTGATTGTGTGGATGGCTACATCGCGCAGGTGTGGACTGGTACATCGCGCGAGCCAAACTACTACAATGGTCGCGCCCGCGAGCGTGTCTTTGAGACCGCCTATCTGGAGTATGGCTCTATGGAGTCGATGACTGCACCTACGGGTCGCAAGATGTTCTTCCTGACCGACCCGATTGAGGATAGAGCGAAGGACTGGGACGACTACAAGCGCAACTATCAGGCTACATTTACGGCGCAACTCCTCTATCCAAACATTGCCGACTTTGAGATTATGCCGTGGCCAGAGCGCATCTACGAGGGACTCTATCGCGTGAGCGCAAACAGCCGCGAGCGTTCACATATTCCTCGCCACTACTCTACGCAGATGCAGGTGATGGTAAATTCTTTGAACAAGATGCCTCTGTCGGATAACAAGGTGAGTGGCTCGGAGGGTATCACTGTGTTGATGGCTAACTCGCTGATGTTCCAGCGCCTGCCTACGCACGATGGCTATGAGGACCCGCAGCTCTCGAATTTCTATGGTTTGGCGTTGCCATTCCTAAAGCGTGGCGTGCCCGTCAAGACTGCCCATATCGAAAACCTCGCTTTTGGCGCATTGGATAACACCGAGGTACTGCTGATGAGTTACTCTAACCTTAAGCCGCTGGATGCTGTAGCTCACGACCACCTCGCGGCGTGGGTGAATGGCGGTGGTGTGCTGGTGTATAGCGCACGCGACACCGACCCATTCCAGAGTGTTATGGAGTGGTGGAATCAGAACGGCAACAACTACGCCGCCCCTGCCGACCACCTCTTCTCGCTGATGGGCATCGAGGCTGGCGCTCCTTCGGGCGAGTACAAGTGGGGCAAGGGTGTTGTTCGCATCATCCGCCAGGACCCCAAGGAGTATGTGCTCAAGGCAGATGGCGACAAGGAGTTTGTTGAGGTTGTGAAGTCGCTCTATGAGGATACCGCCAAGGCGGGCAAACTGGAGTTCAAGAACCACTTTACACTTGAGCGCGGTATGTTTGATTTGGTGGCTGTGCTCAACGAGAGTGTGTCGGATAAGTCATATACGGCGAAGGGTACTTTGATTGATTTGTTCGACCCCGAGTTGCCTGTATATCGCGAGAAGGAGGTGCGCTCGGGTGAGCAGGGTTACTTCGTGAATGTCGATAGAGTGAAGCGAGGCAAGCCACAGGTGCTGGCGTCGGCAAGCCGCGAGAGTGACGAGGTGGTCACAAAGCGCAGTTACTCCTACATCGCCAAAGGTCCTATCCGCACATCGTCGGTGTCGCGCGTATTGCTCAAGCGCTGCCCAAAGAGCGTGAAGGTCAATGGCGAGGAGGTATTCACCGCGGCGGAGTGGGATGCAGCGTCACACACCTATCGCGTGAAGTTCGAGAACAACCCCGACGGCGTGAAGGTCGAGTTCGCCTGGTAGGGTATATATAATATAGTATAAGGAGTCATCTGTGCGGTGACTCCTTTTTGTTTTGTCTTTGATGCGCGCGATTTATCTTCGAGCGAACATTTGAGGGCAATTATCTTCGGGGCGGGTGGAGATGACGCGCAAGGCGCGTTACGCCCCCGAAGATACGCCTCGCTGGTGAGGCGTATTTCCTCTACTCTTAATGATATATTTTAGCAACAAAAAAGGGTCGCCCCGAAGGACAACCCTTTCATTGAGTTATAGCGAAATACTATTAGTACTCCAACTTTGCCAAACGCTGGTAGCTGTTGTAGCGCCACTTTGCGTTCTCCTCGGCTGCTGCGAACAACTCCTCTGCCTCGGCTGGGAATGCCTTCTGGAGTGAAGTGTAGCGTACCTCCTTCATCAGGAAGTCGCGGAACTTCGACCAGTCTGGCTCCTTCGAATCCATCACAAATGGGTTCTTGCCCTGCTCCTCGAGCATTGGGTTGTAGTGCCACAAGTGCCAGTAACCGCACTCTACAGCCTGCTTGCCGATAGTCTGAGTGCGAGTCATACCACCTTGATACCATGGGTAATACAAGGTGCGTAAGCGATAATGAGCGATGGTCCAGGATAA
>JAFZFR010000007.1 GCA_017555805.1 Alistipes sp.
ATGATTATATATATAAAAAGCATAATAACTAAGTTATTATGCTTTTTATATGCAAAAAATTAATATAAAAGTAACACACTATTAGAATAAAGGTACTACCTTTGCACGCGGTTAGTTAGAAACGAAAATTAACACACGAATAAATATCAATAATAACAGCAAATTTATGGCTACTTTGGATTTGAAAAAGTACGGCATTGAGGGCGCCGAGATTATCTACAACCCCTCCTACGAGCAGCTCTTCGAGGATGAGACCAACCCCGCACTCACCGGCTTCGAAAAAGGACAACTCACCGAGACTGGTGCAGTAAACGTAATGACCGGTATCTACACCGGCCGCTCGCCCAAAGATAAATTCTTTGTAAAGGACGAGACCAGCGAGAACACCGTATGGTGGACCAGCGAGGAGTACAAAAACGACAATAAACCCGTAACTCCCGAGGCTTGGAAAGAGCTCAAAAAGATTGCTACCGACCAGCTCAATGGCAAGAAACTCTACGTTATGGATACCTTCTGCGGTGCTAACGAGAACACCCGTCTGAAAATCCGTTTCATTATGGAGGTTGCTTGGCAGGCTCACTTTGTGAAAAATATGTTCATCCGTCCCACCGAGGAGGAGTTGGCAAACTACGGTGAGCCCGACTTCGTGGTACTCAACGCTTCGAAAGCAAAAGTTGAGAACTACAAAGAGCTCGGCCTCAACAGTGAGACCGCCGTTGTATTCAACCTCACCGAGAAGATGCAGGTTATCATCAACACATGGTATGGTGGTGAGATGAAGAAGGGTATGTTCTCCTATATGAACTACCTCCTTCCTTTGAAGGGTATTGCTTCGATGCACTGCTCGGCAAACACCAACGAGAAGGGGGAGACCGCTATTTTCTTCGGTCTGTCGGGTACCGGTAAGACCACCCTTTCGACCGACCCCAAACGCCAGCTTATCGGTGACGACGAGCACGGCTGGGACGACGAGGGTGTATTCAACTTCGAGGGCGGTTGCTACGCAAAGGTTATCAACCTTTCAAAGGAGAACGAGCCAGATATCTGGAACGCAATCCGTCGCAACGCACTTTTGGAGAATGTAACTGTTGATGAGGCTACCGGCAAGATCAACTTCGACGATAAGTCAGTTACAGAGAACACTCGTGTATCTTACCCTATCTACCACATCGACAACATCGTTAAGGGCGTATCAAAGGCTCCTGCTGCAAAGAAGGTTATCTTCCTTTCAGCTGACGCATTCGGTGTATTGCCTCCAGTATCTATCTTGACTCCAGAGCAGACAAAGTACTACTTCCTCTCTGGTTTCACAGCAAAGTTGGCTGGTACTGAGCGCGGTATCACTGAGCCTACTCCAACATTCTCGGCTTGCTTCGGTGCAGCGTTCCTTTCATTGCACCCAACAAAGTACGGTGAGGAGCTCGTTAAGAAGATGCAGGCTTCAGGCGCAACTGCTTACCTCGTGAACACAGGTTGGAACGGTACTGGCAAGCGTATCTCTATCAAGGATACACGCGGTATCATCGATGCTATCTTGGATGGCTCAATCGACACTGCAGAGACAAAGCAGATTCCAATCTTCGATTTCAAGGTTCCAACATCTCTCCCAGGTGTAGATCCAGCAATCTTGGATCCACGCGACACTTACGCAGACGCTGCTGAGTGGAACACAAAGGCAGAGGATTTGGCTGCTCGTTTCATCAAGAACTTCGCGAAGTTCACTGGCAACGAGGAGGGCAAGGCATTGGTTGCTGCTGGTCCACAGTTGTAATCCCCGAATTGCAATATAACGAAATAGTCCGCACAATGTGCGGACTATTTTTTTTCGGAATTATATACTTTAGTGTTGTTATCAAATCGTCATCCCCCGGAGGACAAAGTCCGACGATGGGGATCTACCTTAAAGTTTCCTAAACAATCGTTCTTACGACCGAAACATTAACAAAGGAAGATTCCAATCATTTCCGCATAGACTCTTATAAACTACTGCAATGGTGGGTGGATGCGAAAATGTGGAATGACGATATTTATTTTTCTGTACAACACTAAAGTAGATAATTCCGTTTTTTTGTACATATAGATAATGATACCAGATAATTTGAAGAGGCTGACAACTTTTCGGTCGGCAACCTCTTTTATTTGCACTTCAGGATTTTTTGGGCGACTTAATGGTCGTGATGATGTTCATCATCGGGAGCAATCACGACTCCATAGGTGTTGCTGGTTGTGAGTTTCTCGCCCTCATATTCGCCCGTAAGAGTACGCAGGAAAGCAACTATAGCCTGCACCTGATCAGCATCAAGATCCTCATCCGCCTGATATCGAGCCATATCGGCTACCGCTTCGTCCAGCGTATGGCGTGTACCATCGTGATAGTAAGGCCAGGTGAGTTCCACATTTCGCAGACCTGGAACCTTGAAACGATGGCGATCACGCTCCAACTTGGTCTGCTTATAGCGGCCATTATCCTCCTCTGTCAGTTCAGCACCCCTCTGCTCAAAATAGGGACGATACAGACCCATAAGTTCATACGACTCACCTCCGAGATTCGCTCCCACATGACACATAGCGCAGTTATTCTCCTTAAATAACTCGTAGCCGTAAAGTTCCTCGGCTGTAATGGCTGCATCATCACCTCGCAACCACTTGTCAAACTGCGAATTTGGAGTTGTCAGCGTACATTCAAACTCCTCGATAGCATCAGTAATATTCGCCTCGGTGACGCCATCGTTGTAGATAGCCTCAAAACGAGACACAAGAGCCTTATCTTCAGAGAGTTTTGCCACAATCTCGTCAAATGAATTATAACCCATCTCCACAGGGTTTAGTGGTGGTCCTGCCGCCTGCTCTGCCAAAGTACGAGCACGACCATCCCAGAACTGAACGAAGTTATAAACCGCATTATAGACCGTGGGTGCATTCACGCCACCCAACTGGTCATTCACGCCGTGAGAGTATTGATGATTATCAACACCTCCCGTACTCAAATCGTGACAGGAAGCGCAAGAAACGGTATTATCAATCGACAAGCGCAGGTCGTGATAGAGGTCATAACCGAGTTTCACCTTGCTTTCATCCAAGCCACCCATCTTGCCTATCGGACGCACTGGCTCCGCTGCTCGTTCCCCCACAAGACCATCGGCATAGTATGCATTGCGATATGCAGCGACAGCGTCGAGGATAATATCTCGCTTGGCATTGGTCATTTGACTACCCCAATGCCCCAGATAGTACTTTGCCGCAGGCATGCGCTTATCAAGAGCCACCTTTTCAATCTTCGCCACATCAACAGGTGATGGCATCTCACCATCACTCAAAGATTTCATTAGTGGTGCGATATCGTAGGCACGATAACCCTGCTCCACATCCTGCATCACCACATCACCAACAACGGGCATCTTGGCGTAAAAAGGCAACACGGGCTCGGCAGTGTGACAACTTTCACATCCTCCCGCCTGGATAATCTGCAACGCACGAGTTTCCAATGGCAAAGACTCAGAAGGGACACCGTTCATCACTGCATAGGCTACAACCAAAGCCGTGATGATAAATGGCGACACAACACACAATCGTTTAAACTTCTTCATAACGGTTAATTTATTGGGTTAAGATTATATTATCATTATTTATTCGTCCACAAGCACAACGCCCACAAGCGCCCATATAAAGGTATGAATAATTTTTAATTTCAGACGCTTCAGCGATAGAAAAAGTAGTACACATCACAAAAATCTACAGGAAAGGTTGCGCGCTAAAAGGCAAATAACCAAGGAGGGGGATTGGCTACTCCGCAGACAAAGTCCGCTACGCTTAACGCCTTTCCCCTACGCTCGCCGCGCGGCCCCAGCAAAGAACAGGGGGATTCGACCGACTTCGTCGGAGAGCGAACACCTTTAGCGCAGGTCTTTAGACCGAGCAATAAATATCTTTTGTTCGCTCAACCCCCATTATAAATTTGAATCGCCCAACTAAGAGCGCAGAAGGAACAGCGGGAGGCTTTGCCTCTGTTTTTTTGTTTTGATACGGATTTGAAAATTAATTTTCTACATCCGCAACAAAACAAAAAATAAGGACTGAAAATTCAGTCCCTGCTGTTCCTTACATACAAAAAAAGATGCCGATAATCGACATCTTTCTGCTCTTTGCGGAAGGAGGGGGATTGGCTACTCCGCAGGCTAAAGCCCGCTCCGCTTAACGCCTTTCCCCACCGCTCGCCGCGGAAGCCCTTGCAAAGAGATTAATTTGCAAGGCTACTGCGTAGCAATCATTTTTTGCTTGCTTGGTGCAATCCAAGTAAACTCGTCTTGCTCCAGACAAACAAAAAAGGCTTTGATTTTCATCAAAGCCTTGCAAATTAATCTTTCGCGGAAGGAGGGGGATTCGAACCCCCGGTACCCTAATCGAGTACGTCAGTTTAGCAAACTGGTGGTTTCAGCCACTCACCCATCCTTCCTGACCGATCTCCGTTAAAGAGTGGTGCAAATGTAGGCAAAAATTTTAATAGTACAAAATAATCACTACAATTTTTCACATTTTTTAATTTTTACCACCCTTTACGCTCGCAGTGTGGCGCAAACCGCCGCTATTTATGGCGCAACTGCAACTCGCGCTCCAAATCCTCAATCGAGCAACCCATCTGTTCAAGCAGCACCAGTAGGTGATAGACCATATCCGACGCCTCGTAGATAAAGCGGTCGCGGTTGCCATCCACAGCCTCCACAACGCTCTCCACAGCCTCCTCGCCCACCTTCTGGGCAATCTTCTTTACGCCCTTGATAAAGAGTTTGGTGGTGTAAGAGCCTTCGGGCATCTCGCGGTGACGCTGCTGGATGACCGACTGCAAGTGGCGGATGAATCCCTCGCTCTCGGGCGTGTCGAAGCAACTCGTCGTGCCGCGGTGGCAGGTAGGGCCGATAGGGTTTGCCTTAATCAAGAGCGTATCCTTGTCGCAATCGAGATACATCGACTCAACATTAAGGTAGTGGCCGCTCGTCTCGCCCTTGGTCCAGAGGGTGTTACGCGTGCGTGAAAAGAATGTCACGCGACCCTCGGCGAGCGTCTTTTCATACGCCTCGCGGTTCATATAGCCGAGCATCAGCACCTTGAGTGTCGCCGCATCCTGCACCACTACGGGCAGCAGACCATCGGCGCACTTCTCCAAATTCAACTCATCGAATGGTATCATCTTACACATATATCTAATTTTTTCAGTTCACTCTTTAGTTCGCCCACCGTAATTTCGCCAAAGTGGAATATGCTCGCCGCCAGCGCCGCATCGGCACGACCCGCGGTCAGCACCTGGGCTATATCCTCCACCGAGCCCGCACCGCCCGATGCGATAATCGGGATATGCAACTCCTCCGCCAAACGGGCAAAGGTGTCGCAGGGGTAACCGCTGCGTGTGCCATCGTGGTTCATCGAGGTGAAGAGAATCTCGCCCGCACCACGGCTCTGCGCCTCACTCGCCCAGGCGAACAACTCCTTGTCCGTTGAGCGACTTCCGCCGTGTGTGGTCACGCGCCAGATGCCATCTTCGCCCTGACGGGCATCAATCGCCACAACAACAAACTGACTGCCGTAGCGCGCCGCAATCTGGTCAATGAGCGCAGAGTTTGCAATCGCCGCACTATTTATCGAAATCTTGTCCGCGCCCGCGTCAAGCAGTCGCGCCGCATCCTCCAGCGATGATATGCCGCCGCCAACGGTGAATGGGATGTTGATGCCGTCGGAGATGCGCTCCACGAGGCGTGTGAAGGTCGCGCGACCCTCCTTCGAGGCGCTGATATCGAGATATACCAACTCATCTGCGCCACTGCGAGCATAATACTGACCCAACTCCACGGCGTCGCCCACATCCCTCAAATCGACGAAATTAACGCCCTTCACGGTGCGTCCGTCCTTGACATCAAGGCAGGGAATTATTCGTTTAGCAACCATCGCTCAATATCCTTTAATGTTATACGATTCTCATATATCGCCTTGCCGACGATTACTTTTCGCAGACCCAGACGGTCGCACTCCTCAATATCCTTCATCGCCGAGATACCGCCCGAGACGGTGAAATCGACGCCGTCGTAGCGCTGCTGTAAATCGGTGTAGAGCCCAAACGAAGGGCCCTCCAACATTCCGTCACGCGAGATATCGGTGCAGATGACCTGCTTGAGTCCCATCGGCAGAAACTCATCCACCAGCGCCTCAATCGTCAGTTCCATCTCCTGCTGCCAGCCGTTCACCGCCACTCTGCCCTCGCGCACATCGGCGCCCAGCACCATTCGCTCGCCGCCATATCGCGCCAGCCACTCGCCAAAGAGCAACGGTTGCTGTGCCGCCACACTACCGATGATGGCGTAGTTCGCGCCGTAGTCAAATATCGCGCGCAGCGACTCCTCGCTCTTGATGCCGCCGCCCCACTCTATCTCAACGCCTGCGCCAACGGCAATCTTCTCAAGCGTCTTTAGGTTTTTGGGGGCAGATACCTTTGCGCCGTCGAGATCGACAATATGGATGCGGTGCACACCGCAGTCGGCATATCGTTTCGCCATATCCACAGGACTCGCATCATAGACCTTCGTCTTGGCGTAGTCGCCCTGCAAGAGACGCACACAACGACCCTCGATGATATCTATCGCGGGAATTATCTCTACTCGGCTCATAACTTCAAAAAGTTTGCAATGATACGCTCGCCCACATCGCCGCTCTTCTCGGGGTGGAACTGCGTACCATAAAAGTTCTCATACTTAAGCGCCGCGCTGAACATCACGCCGTGGCGCGTTGTGGCGATGGTATCGGGGCACAACTCGGGATAGAACGAGTGGACAAAATAGACCATCTCGCCGCCCCTGACATCCTTGAATAGTTTTGTTTCAAGGTTGCCGATGCTGTTCCAGCCCATATGTGGCACCTTCTCATCGGCCGAGGGCACAAAGCGTTTCACGCGCGCATCGAAGATACCGAGGCAATCGACATCGCCCTCCTCGGAGTGGCGGCACATCACCTGCATACCCACGCATATACCCAGCACAGGTCGGCGCAACGAGCGGATGACCTCCACCAGCCCCGCTGCTCGCAGGTTCTCCATAGCCTCGGCTGCGTTGCCCACGCCAGGCAGCAGCACCTTGTCGGCCTTTCGTATCTGCTCGGCATCTGCCGTCACGATGAACTCCGCACCCAGTCGGCGCAAAGCGTTCTCCACCGAGCGCAGATTGCCCATCTTATAATCTACTATCGCTATCATAATACGCCCTTGCTTGAAGGTAATTCATAACTAAACACATCACGCCTTACGGCCATCTTCAACGCCCTTGCGAATGCCTTGAAAACGCCCTCGATGAGGTGGTGATTATTCTCGCCCGCGGCCTCGATGTGCAGGTTGCACTGCATAGCCACGCACAACGACTTGAAGAAGTGCTTGAACATCTCGGTCGGCACATCCCCCACCCTCTCGCGGGTGAAAGGCACGCTCCAGACAAAGTCGGCGCGACCACCGAAGTCGAGCAACACCATCGCCTTACACTCATCCATAGGCAATACAAAGCCATAGCGGTCAATGCCTCGCTTCGAGCCCAGCGCCACGCGGATAGCCTCGCCCAACGCAATGGCGACATCCTCCATCGTGTGGTGCTCATCCACCTCAAGGTCGCCCTTGCAGCGCACCTCAAGCGAGATGCCCGAGTGGTGGATAATCTGGTCGAGCATATGGTCAAAGAATTTCAGTCCCGTATCGATACCCGACGAGCCCTTGCCGTCAAGGTCCACGCGCACGCAGATGTCGGTCTCGCGGGTCTTGCGCGCCACCTCGGCGCGTCGCTCGGTTGTTCGCAGATACTCCGCAATAGCCGACCACTTGTCAGTCACAAGCACGCAACACGAGGCATACTCCTTACCCTGGAGCATCTCTGCACCAACCTCTGCGGACTGCATCAGGATAGCCTTTGCGCCAAGATTCCACGCCAACTCAACATCGGTCAGGCGGTCGCCAATAACGAAACTACCCGCCAAATCGTACTCGCCCGAGAGGTACTTGCCGAACATTCCCGTACGGGGCTTGCGCGTCGGCGCATTATCCTCGGGGAAGGTGCGGTCGATAAGTTGGTCGGCAAACTCCACACCCTCGCCACGCAGCGTCGTGAGCATCTTGTTGTGTGCTGGGTGGAAGGTCTCCTCGGGGAATGAGGGTGTGCCCAGTCCATCCTGATTTGTCGCCATCACCAACTCAAAATCGAGGTCGGCAATCGAGCGCAAAGCAGATATTACGCCTGGCACAAACTCCAGTTTCTCCAACGAATCTACCTGATAATCAACAGGTGGCTCAACTATAATCGTTCCGTCACGATCAACGAACAATGCTCTTTTCATACTCTGAAATTGATTCTAATAATCTCTCATTCTCTTCGGGCAAACCGATTGTGATACGCAGACAACCCTCACAACCACGCACGCGGTTGCGGTTACGCACGATGATGCCCCTCGCAATCAGGAAGTCATACATCGCATCGGCATCCTCCACCTCGACAAGCAGGAAATTCGCATCCGAGGGGTATATCCTCTTTACAACGCTACTCTCGGCCAACGCATCGGCTACCAGCGCGCGCTGCTGCTTAATCTCCACCACCTTGTCGTCGATTGGACTCTCAAGCAACTCGCTCACAATAGCCATCGTTGCAAGGTTGATATTGTAGGGGTACTTCACCTGCGACATCAAGCCCACAACCTGCTCCGACGCCAGCGCCAGACCAACTCGCAAGCCTGCCATAGCCCACGCCTTCGACATTGTTTGCAGAACGACAAGGTTTTCATTTTCAGCAATCTCCGTATTCAGGCTCTCCGCCTCGGCGAAGTCGATATATGCCTCATCCACCACCACGATGCCGTCGAACTGCTCCACAAGGTGCATCATCTCCTCGCGTGGGAACGAGTTGCCCGTAGGGTTGTTTGGCGAGCAGAGGAAAATCATCTTCGTATGCTCATCAGCCGCCGCAAGCAACTCCTCGACCGACAACGAAAACTCCTCACCGAGTTGCACCTCGCGCATCTCGACATCGTTAATCGCCGCCGCCACCTTGTACATTCCGTAACTTGGCGCAATCGCCACGACATTATCCACCCTCGGCTCGCAAAATACGCGCATCAGCACATCAATAGCCTCGTCGCTGCCGTTGCCGATAAAAATATTCTCTGCCGCAACGCCCTTCACAGTCGCAATCTGCGCCTTGAGTGCCTTCTGATGCGGGTCGGGATAGCGGTTATAACCATTCTCATAGGGGCTCTCGTTGGCATCCATAAAGATTCCCAACTCACCCTGATACTCATCGCGTGCCGTCGAATAGGGGGTCAGTTGCGTTATGCAACCACGCACCAACTTTGAAACAGACTTTCCCATAGCACTCTAATTTTCCAACCTAACCTTTACTGCCGCCGCGTGCGCCTCCAAACCCTCGGCGTCCGCCATCGCGACAATCGTAGGAGCCAACCCCTGCAAGCCCTCGCGCGTGAGGTGCTGGATGGTCATCTTACGCATAAAACTATCAATATTCACTCCGCTCGACGAGTGCGCCCAGCCAGATGTTGGGAGGGTGTGGTTTGTGCCCGAAGCGTAGTCGCCCGCACTCTCGGGCGAGTAATTGCCAACAAAGATGCTACCCGCGGCGTAAATCTCATTCACAACTTTCCACGCATCCTCCATCGAGACGATAAGGTGCTCGGCAGCATAGGCGTTGGCGAAATCTATCATATCTGCGCGGCTCTCAAAGACCACCGCGCGGCTATTCTTCAATGACTCGGCAACATACTCGCCACGCGACAACTGCGCCGCCTGACGCTCCACCTCCGCCTTGACAGCCTCGGCAAGAGCCTCGCTGTTGCAGACCACCATAGCCTGACTATCACGGCCGTGCTCCGCCTGCGAGAGAAGGTCTGCCGCCACGAACTTCGCATCGGCGCTCTCGTCAGCCATAACCATCACCTCCGAAGGACCAGCGGGCATATCAATCGCCGTATTGCGGCTGCTCACGCGCTGCTTGGCAAGGGTCACATAGCGGTTGCCAGGACCGAAGATTTTATCCACCTTTGGGACACTCTCCGTACCGAATGCCATCGCCGCAACGGCCTGTGCGCCACCCACCTTAAAGATACTGCTGACGCCGCACATCTTGGCTGCATACAACACCTCGGGAGCCACCTCGCCCGCCTTGCTCGTGGGCGTGCAGAGCACAATCTCACCACATCCCGCAATTCGCGCGGGCAGAGCAAGCATCAAAACGGTAGAGAACAACGGAGCCGTTCCGCCTGGGATATATAGACCCACTCGCTCAATCGGTACGGGGCGCTGGATGCAGAGCACACCAGGTCGGGTTTCGAGGCGCACCTCTTGCGGCATTTGGAGAGAGTGAAAATTGCCTATATTCTCGATAGCCACATCAATAGCGGCCTTTACCTCATCCTTTACTTTACCAAATGCGATGTCATACTCCTCCTCGGTAACTTTCAGGCAATCAAGCATCACGCCATCAATCTCGCGCGCCAGACTCTTCAGCGCAGCATCGCCCTCGCGCTCCACGCGCTCAAGGATTGCATCCACGCGCTCGGCTATGAACGAGTTATCCTGCTCGGCACGGCGACACAAATCAGCCCACTCTGTACGGGATGGTTTTACAAAAATATTCATACGCTACGCAATTATCTTATCCAATGTAAGCACCAGAATTCCCTCGGCACCGATAGCCTTCAACTGGCGTACCTTATCCCACAAATCGGCAGCATCCACCACCGAGTGAAGCGAACACCAACCCTCCGCCGCAAGTGGCATCACCGTCGGGCTTCGCATAGCGGGCAAAATCTTCACCGCCTCATCAAGTGCCGCCGTTGGGATATTCATCAGCAGATACTTCTTGTCGCGGCTGTCGCGCTCCGATTCGATGCGGAACATCAACTCCTCAAGCAGAGCCTTATCCTCTGCCGAGAGGTCAGGGTTTGCAATCAGCACCGCCTCCGACTCAAAGACACGCTCAACCTCCTTCAAGCCGTTCGATACGAGCGTACCGCCCGACGACACGATGTCGAAAATCGCATCGGCAATACCCGCCGCTGGGGCAATCTCGACAGAGCCAGAGATAACCTCAATCTGCGCCGACACATTATGTTGAGCGAGGAACTGCTTGAGTATCACGGGATAGGATGTAGCGATGCGCTTGCCCTCGAAATACTCCACGCCACCATACTCCTCCGACTTTGGAATAGCCAACGAGATACGGCAACCGCCGAAGCCCAACTTGGCAACGACCTCAACATCGCAACCGCGCTCGGCAACCTCATTCATACCAACGATGCCCAACGCCGCAGTGCCATTTGCCACCACCTGTGGGATGTCATCGTCACGCAGATACAAAACCTCGATTGGGAAATTCGACGCCTTCGACAGGAACTTGCGCTTTGCGCCATCCACATCGATGCCAATCTCGCGCATCAACGCGATACTCTGCTCATTCAGACGGCCCTTGGTCTGTATTGCAATTCTCAACATAACTTACCTATATTTATATTACTTCACATTAACAAAAAAGGCTCATCCATCGGATAAGCCTCTATGAACATCACTATGCCATACGCCACGACCTACCCTATCTTTCGCAAGATATAATGGTAATGGTGGATGTTAAGTGTTAGTGTCATCTCTTATTCGTTTATGCAAATATAACAAATAAACTGATTAGTTATCCCTATTTTTGCAAAAATTTTCAAAAATTATACAATTTTTATGAATACGGATGCACGATTATGATACTGGCACCTCGCCCTCGCCTGCGAAATTCACATTCATCTTCACATACTTGTAACCGCGGTGGCGCAACTCAAGCGACACACCCAAGCGGAAAAACACCTTCGCCACGCGAGCGAAGAGGTGGAAAGCCATAACACTCTGTGGCTCGATACCCTCCTTGCGAATCATCGTGTGGGCAGCGTTGGCACACTTGCGGATGGTTGATTCCAACTTCGAGGCGTTCTCGCCATCGAGAGGATAACCCACCAAGCACTCCACAACATACTCATCCAGGCAGTCGAAACCGCGTGGCTTCGCCATAATCGAGTACCAATCCTCGATATCCTTATGCTCGTTCCAAGACTTGTCCCAAAGCACTGCCGAGCCCATACCTACATAGCACGCCCAAGCGATAGCCGCCAGCGGATAGTCGGCAATCTGTGGCACTGCAGCCGCCATATACTCGGGAGCAGATGTGCGCCACTTCTCGTCGAGCTCCTCCACCTCGAGCATCTTGCCATCGAGCATAGCATCAGCCGTACACAAATCGACAACAGTCTTCTCGACCTTCTCGGTAAACGAGTTCAAAAATTCAAGATCCTTCTCTTCCATAAATCTTTATAAATGGGTTCGCAGTTGTTATACCGCGAACCCTAAATTTTCTATCAATATTTTCAATCACCTATCCTTCACCCCAAAAGCGTAACGCAGAAGAAAGGTGATTCAGGCAATTTTAATATGTGCCCAACTTGAATACAATCTTCTGACAGTAAGTGTCGCCAGCCTTCAACTCCACTGATGGGAAGCGTGGCTCGTTCACTGCGTTAGGATAGTTCTGGCACTCGATAGCAACACCAGAGTAGTCCTGATAGCGACCGCCTGACTTTGTCACTGGGCAGCCACCCTCCAACCAGTTACCAGTATAGACCATAGCACCAGCCTGTGATGAGAGCACCTCTACCTTACGGCCAGTAGCCTCGTGGCGCAACTCACCCACCTTTGCCAAGATGTTTGGTGTCCAGTTGTCCAATACGAAAAAGTGGTCGTAACCCTTAAAGTCCTTCATATAGTTGAACTCCGAGAGAATCTCATCGCCAAACTTACGCCAAGTGGTGAAGTCCTGTGGAGTACCCTTAACATCGAGATACTCGCCAGTAGGAATCTGTGTTGGGTCCATCTCCAATACGCGTGAGCAGTTGAGTTGCAACTCGTGGTCGAGGATTGTCTGACCGCTACCCTCGCCAGCGAGGTTCCAATAAACATGGTTTGTGAGGTTTACCACGGTGTTCTTGTCTGACTTTGCCACATAGGTAATCTCCAACTCGTTGTCGTCAGAGAAGTAGTAGCCAGCCTCAACATACAACTCGCCAGGATAGTTCTGCTCGCCGTCGGGTGAAGTGCGTGAGAATACCACGCGGTTGGTCTCAACGCGACCCTCCCACAACTGGTTAGCGAAACCCTTTGAGCCGCCGTGGAGGTGGTTAGGACCATTGTTAATCTCGAGTGAGTACTCTACGCCATCAACAGTCATCTTACCCTTGGCGATACGGTTTGCAACACGACCAACGCTCTTGCCGCTGGCTGCGCCATCACCGAAATAACTCATAGCATCCTTATAACCCAATACGATATCGTCAATCTTACCATCGCGGTCAGGCGACTTAACAGATACGATAGATGCTCCAATATTGCAAAGCTGCACCTCGCAGCCATTAGCGTTGCGAATCGTGTAGAGCACGATAGCCTCGCCCTCAGGGGTAGTACCCCAGATGTGTTGTAAAATCTCCATTATTCTATAGGTTTTAAGTTGGTCAAAATGTAATCAATACGCTTCAAGCACTCCTCCTTACCAAGAAAGGCTGTCACATCGTACATACCAGGTCCCTTACCAGCGCCGACCAAAGCCAGACGCAAGGTGTTCATAATCTGACCCATACCGTAGCCCTTCTCCTGAATCCAAGCGCCCACGATAGCCTCGGTGTTCTCGAGTGAGAAGTCGTCGATAGCGGCCAATACCTCGCGGAGTTCTGCCAGGCGTGCAGGGTTCTCGCCCTTCCAGTATTTCTTCATCTGCTTCTCCTCATACTGCGCTGGGGCAACGAAGAAGTATGATGTCAAGTCCCAGAGGTCGGTGATAAATGTAGCGCGCTCCTTCATAATGCCAGCGGCCTTGCCCGCCAACTCATCAGAGGTCTCGACGCCGTTAGCCTTCAAGATTGGCTGGAACAACTCGGCGAGTTCCTCGTTGGTCTTGCGGTGCATATACTGGGCGTTAAACCACTTCGCCTTATCAGGCTGGAAGCGAGCGCCAGACTTTGACACGCGGTCGAGTGAGAACTCGTTGATGAGTTCCTGCATAGAGAACAACTCCTGCTCGGTGCCTGGGTTCCAACCCAACAGAGCCAACATATTTACGAATGCCTCGGCAAAGTAGCCATCCTCGCGGTAGCCGTGAGCGGTCTCGCCAGTAGGTGATGTCCAAAAGAGTGGGAACACTGGGAAGCCCATCTTGTCGCCGTCGCGCTTCGAGAGTTTACCTCCACCCGTAGGCTTCAACAGAAGTGGAAGGTGGGCAAACTGTGGTTGTGTATCCTGCCAGCCGAAGGCGCGGTACAAGAGGTAGTGAAGTGGCAATGATGGCAACCACTCCTCGCCACGGATAACATGCGAAATCTCCATCAGGTGGTCATCCACGATGTTAGCCAAGTGGTAGGTTGGGAGTTCATCAGCGCTCTTGTAAAGTACTTTATCGTCCAAAGTAGAGGTGTTTACCTTCACATGGCCGCGGATAAGGTCGTCCATCTCGACAATCTCGTTCTCGGGCATCTTGAAGCGAACAACCCAGATGTCGCCGCGAGCAATGCGAGCCTCAACCTCCTCCTTTGGAAGGGAGAGCGATGTTGGCAACTTCTCGCGAACGGTGTAGTTGTAGGCAAAGGTCTGACCCGCAGCCTCCGCCTCCTTACGCAGGGCGTCCAACTCCTCGGCTGTATCGAAAGCGTAGTATGCCCAGCCAGCCTCAACGAGTTGCTTTGCGAACTTGAGGTAAATCTCCTTGCGCTCGCTCTGGCGATATGGAGCGTGAGGACCGCCTACGCCGACACCCTCGTCAATCTCGATGCCGCACCACTTGAGTGACTCGATGATATACTCCTCGGCACCTGGCACGAAACGCTGTGAGTCGGTATCCTCGATACGGAGAATCATCTTGCCGCCGTGACGGCGAGCGAACAAATAGTTATAGAGTGCTGTACGCACACCACCCATATGAAGGGGTCCCGTAGGAGATGGTGCAAAACGCACACGAACTTCTCTTGACATAATCTTCTATTTTTTAAGTTTATTCGTTAATTTCTTAAGTAGCAGTCGGGAGGTTTGGTTTCAGGGAATTTAGGGAGTTTAGAGAGTTTAGCGGGGGCTGCGCCCCATTCTCCTTAATCTCATTGGCTTCCTTTGTTTTCCTCTTCTGTACTTGCTCTCGGCTCTTTTACTTCACCCTATACTCCACCTTCATCGTGATGCGTGCCTTCTTCTGGCGCGACGAGGTGTTGAACGAACCTCCCGCCGAGAACTCCTCGTTGGAGTTTGCGCCCGTAATCTGGAACACACCCATCTTCGCCGATGCTACGCGACCGATAGAGGTGCCAGCATTGTCGGCAATCTTCTCGGCACGGGCACGGGCATCTGCCGACGCCTGCTCGATGAGCGAGAGTTTCACATCGTCGAGTTTGGTGTAGTAGTACGATGGCGAGTATGCCTCAATCGAGATGCCCTGCGCGATGAGTGCCGAGATTTCGCGTGAGATATTCTCAACCTTATCGACATCCGACGACTCCACCGAGAACGCCTGACTCAAACGATAGCCCACAAAGCGCTGACCAGCGTAGTTTCCGTTGGCGCTATATACTGGATCGGTCTGCTTGTGTACATTCACAAACTTGAAAACAACTTGCTTGACAGGAACGCCAGGCGGGTTGAGTTGCTCGGCAGCGACACCGTGAGAGGTGATGAACTCCAGCACCTTCTGCTTGTTGCGCTCGAGTTGAGCATAGCCCGAAGCGACATCCTGCGTCTCAACGACAATCTCGCCATTCCACACAATAAGGTCGGATGTAAACTCCGTCTCGCCCAGGCCAGTCACCACGATGGTGTCCTGCGAACGATACTTGTAGGTGTAGGCACGACCCAAGAGCCACGCGCTGATGACTATCGCCACGGCAATAATCACATATTTCAAGTTCTGTTTCATAAGCAAGGGG
>JAFZFR010000089.1 GCA_017555805.1 Alistipes sp.
GGCTTCGGGTCGGAGGGGCGCATGTTTTATCAAAGGTATCCTCGCTTCACCAGCGCTTCGCTTGGCGGTCGAGTCCTTTTGAAAAGGGAGGCTTCGGGTCGGAGGGGTGAATGTTTTATCAAAGGCATCCCCGCTCCGCCTCGTTTGGCGAGGCGGTCGAGTCCTATTCTAATGTAAGTATATTTCCACGGATGATTTGTTCAGGCGCGATGCGCCTGTATCTTCGTGGGTATGGCGCAAAGCGCCACCCCCGCTACCCACGAAGATAAATTACCTATCAAAAACAAAAAAGAGAACCTTGCGGGGTTCTCTTTATGTTTTATTCTATTGCCTCTTCGGGCGAGGGTTCGGGCTCTGGTTCGGGGGCGGGAACATCGCAGACCTTTGTCAAACCGCGGTCGGTGGCGAGGCGCTCCATCAGGGCATAGGCCTCGGCGTAGTCGTTGCGGATGTCGCCATCGAGGATGGCATTTTTAATCACCTCCTTTATCTCGCCGATGACGCTGCAAGGTTGCAAGGCGTAGCACTTCATAATGATGTCGCCAGTGATTGGCGGCTGGAAGTTACGCACGCGGTCGCGCTCCTCAAGGTCTTTCATCTTGCGACGAACCAACTCAAAATTAGCAAGATAGCGCTTTACCTTTGCATCAATGCCCGAGGTGATATCAGCCTCGCAGAGGGTCATCAACTGCTCGACATCGTCGCCCGCCTCAAAGAGCAGTCGCCTAACGGCCGAGTCGGTCACCATATCCTCCGACAGGATGATTGGGCGCAGGTGGAGATATACCAACTTCTGAACGAACTTCATCGGCTCGCCCAACGGCAACTTCAGGCGGCGGAAAATGTCGCGCACCATCTTCGAGCCGAGCACCTCGTGCTGGTGGAATGTCCAGCCGATTTTGCGGTCGTAGGCCTTCGTAAGCGGCTTGGCGATGTCGTGCAGAACAGCCGCCCAGCGAAGCCACAAATCATCGCTCTTGCGCGCCACATTATCAAGCACCTTGAGCGTGTGGCGGAAGTTATCCTTATGTGCGTGATTACCCACTCTCTCGACACCGCACAGACGCTCCATCTCTGGGAAGATGAGTTCCAAAAGACCCGTCATATGCAAAAGGTCGAAGCCCATCGAAGGGACTGGCGAGAGAATTATCTTATTGAGTTCCACGATGATGCGCTCCTTTGACACAATCTTGATGCGCTCCTTGTTTCGCACAATGGCGTCGAAGGTATCCTCCTCAATCGTGAAACCCAACTGCGTAGCAAAACGCACCGCGCGCATCATTCGCAATGGGTCATCCGAGAAGGTTATGTCGGGGTCGCAGGGGGTGCGGATGATGCAATCCTCAAGGTCGAACATTCCATCAAACGGATCGACCAACTCGCCAAAGCGGTCGCCATTCAGGCACCACGCCATCGCGTTGATTGTAAAGTCGCGTCTGCACTGGTCGTCCTCAAGCGTGCCCGCCTCAACAATAGGCTTGCGCGAGTCGTGGGTGTAGGACTCCTTGCGTGCGCCGACGAACTCCACCTCGGTGCCGTGAGCACGCACCATAGCCGTGCCGAAGGTCTTAAAGACCGACACCTTACCCTTCACCTCGCGTCCCAGCGCCTCGGCAACCTCGATGCCGCTACCCACCACCACGACATCAATGTCGGTCGAGGGGCGACGCAGGTAGTAGTCGCGGACATAGCCGCCCACAACATACGCCTCAACGCCGAGAGAATCGACGATGCGCGATATTTTACGAAATACGGGGTTGGCAAGTGGTGCAAACTCTTCCATCTAACTCCTTATTTTTCAGCCGACTGCAAGCAGCGACGATATAACTGTACTGTATTCTCCAGACCATAGTAGAGGGCGTCGGAAATCAGCGCGTGGCCGATTGACACCTCGTCACACCAGGGGATGCGCTCGGCAAAATATGCCAGGTTTTCGAGGTTCAGGTCGTGACCCGCATTCAGACCAAGACCCACCCCGCGTGCCGCCTCGGCAGCCACCACATAGGGTGCGATAGCGGCCTCACGGTCAGCCTTATAGCCCGCCGCATACGCCTCGGTGTAGAGTTCCACGCGGTCGGCGCCACACTCCTTCGCGCCCACAACCATCTCGGCTACGGGATCAACGAAGATTGAGGTGCGGATGCCTGCCTCCTTGAAGCGGCGGCACACATCTTGAAGGAACTCGCGGTGGCGGATGGTGTCCCAGCCAGCGTTTGAGGTGATGGCATCCTCGGCATCGGGCACGAGGGTCACCTGCGCGGGCTTCACCTCCAGCACAAGGTCGATGAACGAGGGGATTGGGTTGCCCTCGATGTTGAGTTCGGTAGCGATGACAGCCTTCAGGTCACGCACATCCTGATAGCGGATGTGACGCGCATCTGGGCGTGGATGCACAGTGATGCCCTCGCCGCCAAAACGCTCGATATCGAGCGAGCAACGCACCACATTTGGCATATTGCCGCCGCGAGAATTACGCAATACGGCAATCTTATTTACATTAACACTCAGTTTTGTCATAAAAAAAGTTATCTTTGCATCACAAAGTTACTTATTTTTTTCTTTGCGAGTATGAAAATCGTACTTTTTTCGCGTCCCCAAATCAATCATTCGGTTGAAGATTTGGAGCGCCTGTTCCGACTTATCGCCCATTACGGGTTCGACTTTGCAATAAATCAGGAGTTTGCAAAGGTGGTAGAGAGTATGCTCGGCACTCACATCGAGAGTGAAAAAATCTATGGCGAGACCACGGGCGAGCAGCCCGCCGAGAGCGTTATGGTCTGCTACGGAGGCGATGGCACCATCTTGGAGGCTATCCACCGCCTCGACAACAAGCGTATCCCAGTGGCGGGTATCAACCTCGGTCATCTGGGCTTCCTCACCTCGGCTACGCGCGACGGTGTGGAGGCGCTCTTCGAGCAGATTGCAACCGACTCGCTCAACATCCAGCCACGCACGCTGCTGACGGTCGAGGGCGAGAGCATCGGGCGTATGATGGCACTCAACGAGGTGGCAGTGCAGCGCCTTGAGGCGACGATGATCAAGGTCGAGACAAGGGTCGATAAGCAACTCGTGGCGCAGTACAATGGCGATGGCGTAATCGTTTCATCCCCAACGGGTTCGACGGCTTACTCGTTGAGCGCGGGAGGTCCTATCGTGGCGCCCGACTGCCACTGTTTCCTCATCACGCCGCTGGCTCCGCACAACTTCGGTATGCGCCCTGTGGTGCTGCCCGACAGCGCCGAGATTGTGCTGAAAATTTCGATGCGTCAGGGTAGAGCGATGCTCTCAATCGACCACCGAACATACTCACTTCTCGACGGCGAGACAATCACCATCCGCCGCGCCGAGGAGCAGATTTTATTGGTGAGCCCACACAATATTTCGTTCTACGAAACGTTACATAGCAAGATGATGTGGGACGCCGACATCAGAAACTAACCCCGCAAAGCCCTCGCAAAGAGCCCACCCAAAGGGTGGAAATGATAAAAAATCGGGAAATAGTTTAGTTTTCAACTAATTTTGTCTATATTTGCAAGATAATATGAGCGAGAAAATGAATATTCCACAGCATATCGCCATCATTATGGATGGCAACGGCAGATGGGCACGCCAGCGTGGCAAGGAGCGTAGCGAGGGTCATATCGCAGGTATGAACTCACTGCGCGAGACTGTACGCAACGCAGCCCAGGCGGGTGTTAAGTATTTGACTGTCTATGCGTTTTCGACCGAGAACTGGGGTCGTCCACAGGAGGAGGTTGATGCCCTGATGGAACTCATCTGCAAGGGTGTGGAGATGGAGAGCGAGGAGTTGGCAAAGGTCGGCATCCGCGTAAAAACCATCGGCGACAGAAGCCGTTTCTCGGCAAAGGTGCAGGCATCACTCGAAAAGATTGAGGCGATGACCGCCGGCGGCGAAAATATGACATTCGTTTTGGCGCTCAACTACTCGTCACGCAGCGAGATTACAACAGCCGTACAGCAGTTGGCGGCGCGTGTTGCGGCGGGCGAGATTAAGGCAGAGGAGATTGACGAGCAGATGATTTCATCGGCGCTCTACACCTCGTTTATGCCCGACCCTGACCTTATCATCCGCACAAGCGGCGAGTGCCGTTTGAGCAACTTTATGATGTGGCAGGCATCCTACGCGGAGTTCTACTTCACGCCAGTGCTCTGGCCCGACTTCGACAAGGCGGAACTGGACAAGGCGCTGGAGGCGTTCTCGGCGCGTGACCGTCGTTACGGTTTGGTTAAGAAATAGTTTTTATTCAGATAGATGAGATACACAAGTAAAATATTGGTGACAGTCCTCGCGGCGGTGTTCGGCATTATGCTCTCGGCATCGGCACAGCAGGACACCCTCTCGAACGAGGCAAAATTCGATAGCAACGCCCCCACGATGAAGGCTACGGAGGCGCAGCGCCTGTACTACATCCGCAAGGTGAACCTGCACGGCGTGAAGAATATGAGCGAGTCATCACTCCGCACTATGGCGGGTCTGATGCCTGGCGATTCAATCTACTTGCCAAGTTCTTACATCGCAAACTCAATCACTCGTCTGTGGGGTCAGCGTTACTTCTCGGATGTGAAGATTGGTGCGACAATCGATGGCGACAGCGTCGATATGGAGATTTTCCTCAAGGAGCGTCCACGCGTGTATAGTTGGAACTTCGTGGGCGAGGGTATCAGCAACGCAAAGAAGAAGGACCTCGCGGAAAAGTTGCAACTCAAGCGCAACACCGAACTCTCGGACTATATCATCGACAAGAACGAGAAACTCATCACCAAGGAGTTCGCCGACAAGGGCTTCCGTAACACCGAGGTGAACGCCATCATCACCAACGACTCAACGATGGATAATGTGGTGCATGTGACATTCCACATCAACCGCAAGGAGCGTGTGCGTGTGGGTGAGATTACCTTCGACGGCAACGAGACATTCACCGACCGCCGTCTGCGCCGCACATTCAAGAAGACACATCAGGTGTCGGCTAACTTCTTCCGCACAACAAAGTTCAACCCAAAGGAGTTTGAGAACGATAAGGAGTTGCTCATCGACTTCTACAACTCGCAGGGTTATCGTAACGCAACAATTACCGACGAGCATGTTTATGACATCAGCAACAACCGCATTGGTGTTCATCTGGATGTGTCGGAGGGTAACAAATACTATATCCGTGATGTGAACTGGGTGGGTAACTCGGTTTACGAGACGGAGTTCCTTGAGAAGATGTTTGGCGTCAAGAAGGGCGACACATACGACCGTAAGTCGATGCACAAGCGTCTCGGTATCGGTCGCGAGCAGAATGCCGAGGACCAGAACTCCATCACAAGCCTCTACCAAAACAACGGTTATCTGATGTCGCAGATTGACCCTTCGGAGGTGGTCGTTGGTAAGGATTCGATTGATATCGAGGTGCGCATCTTCGAGGGTAAGCCATTCAAGATTAACGAGATTGGCATCTCGGGTAACACACGCGTAAATGACGAGGCTATCCGCCGAGAACTTACCGTTTATCCAGGTCAGTTGTACAACCGCGCCCTGCTGATGTACTCTTTGCGTCAGTTGATGGCGATGCAGCACTTCGACCCCGAGCAGTTGGCTCCAGATGTGAAGCCAGTGTCGAACGACCTGGTGGATATCAACTTCCCATTGGCGGAGCAGGCGAGCGACCAGTTCAACATCGCTGGTGGTTGGGGTGCAGGCTCATTCGTGGGTTCGGTGGGTATCACGCTGAACAACATCTCGACACGCGGCTTCTTCGACAAGACAAAGTGGACTCCATACCCTATGGGTCAGAACCAGAAGTTCTCGGTATCGGGTCAGACAAACGGTACATACTATAAGGCTATCGCCGCAAGTTTTACAGACCCTTGGGTGGGTGGTCGCCGACCAAACTCACTCTCGGTGTCGGCACACTGGTCGGAGCAGAACAACGCATACTACATCTGGCAGACATCTACAATGCACTTCCGTACATTGGGCGTGGGCGTCGGCTTGGGTAAGCGACTCACCTGGCCAGACCCCAACTTCACAATCTACGCCGAGGCGCAGTATCGCCGCTATGCGTTGAAGAACTGGGACTACTTCATCATGAAGAATGGTGTGGCTAACGAGGCTTCGGTTAAGTTCGCCTTCGGTCGTTCGACTGTCGATCAGCCAATCTACCCAACGAGCGGTTCTGACTTCTCAATCACAACAACATTCACACCTCCTTACTCGTTGTGGGATGGCGTTGATTACTCCGACAGCAAACTCTCGGACAAGCAGCGCTACAAGTGGATTGAGTACCACCGCTGGGAGTTGAAGGGACGCTGGTTCCAGTCACTCACCCGCGACAACAAGTTGGTCATCATGGCAAAGGCCGAGATGGGTTACCTGGGTCACTATAATAAATATAAAGTGTCACCTTTCCAGCGATTCGAGGTCGGTGGTGACGGTATGAGCGGCTACACAATGTATGGTGTGGATATCATCGGATTGCGTGGTTATGAGGATGGTACGCTCGACCCATCAAATAATTATTCGGTTGCATACAATAAATATACTATGGAGTTGCGTTATCCTGTTGTACAGAAGGATCAGTCGCAGGTCTTCGTGCTCGGATTCTTGGAGGGTGGTAGCGGATTTGACTCGTGGAAGGAGTTCTCGCCATTCAAAATCAAGCGTTCGGCAGGTTTGGGTGTAAGATTGTATCTGCCTATCGTAGGTCTTATCGGTATTGACTGGGGTTACGGTTTCGACGCCCCAATGGGCTCGGTGAAGCCAAGCGGCAGCCGCTTCCACTTCACAATGGGTCAGTCATTCTAATGCCGCGGTGGCAGAGTATTTGAATAGAGTATTAATCGTAAAAAGTGTAAGAAAATGAAACGATTGATTATGGCTATCGCCCTGATGTTGGGCATCGCAGCAAGTGCATCGGCACAGAACTATGCAGTAGTGAACAGCGAGAAGATTTTTAAGTCTATCGCAAGTTATAACGCAGCCATCGAGCAGTTGGACAAGATGGCAAACGACTATCAGGCGCAGGTGGACGAGAAGTTCGAGGCCGTGGAGAAACTCTACAACGCCTATATGGAGCGCCGCGACCAACTCAACGCCGCATCACAGCAGGCTAACGAGGAGCGCATCATTGAACTCGAGAAGGAGGCTTCAGAGTTTCAGGAGTCAATCTTCGGCACCGATGGCGAGTTGATGAAGAAGCGTCTGGAACTTATCCAGCCTATTCAGGAGAAGGTCTTTGCAACAATCGAGAACTACGCAAAGCAGAAGGGCTACGATATGATTATCGATGTGGCACAGAACGCCACTATGCTCTACTACTCGGCGAAGGCTGACCAGACAGAGGCTATCATCGCACAGTTGAAGAAATAACTAATGCAAACTAAATAATTACACACATAAACATTATGAAAAAAGTATTGAAACTAACCCTTGCGGTAGTATGCGTGATGTTCTCATCATCACTTTTTGCACAGAAGATTGGTTACATCAACACAGATCCTATCGTTGCCAACATGGCAGAGACAAAGGACGCTATGGCGAAGCTTGAGGCTTTCGCAAAGGACCTCCAGGCACAGGCAGAGACTCTTCAGGTGGAGCTCAACACAAAGTTCCAGGAGTATCAGAAGAACTCGGCTACAATGAGCGAATCAGTAAAGCAGCTCAAGGAGAAGGAGTTGGATGATATCAGCGTTCGCATCGAGCAGTTCCAGCAGGTGGCACAGCAGGATATCCAGAACGAGCAGAACAAGTTGATGGCTCCTATCTTCGAGAAGGTGAAGACAACTATCAACGAGGTGGCAAAGGCTGGCGGTTACAGCGTTATCCTCCCAGGCAACGCGTTGATTTACGCTGACGAGGCTACTGTGGCTGACATCTCGAAGGATGTTGCTGCGAAGCTTGGCGTAGATTGGGCAAAGGTTACTGCCGAGGCAGCGGCTGCTACTGCTGCTACTCCAGCACAGTAAACAGATTCATTTTTAGAATAGAAAATCCTCACCCCTTTCGGGTGGGGATTTTTTCTTTTTTGTCGCGCGGATAATCTTCGGTGGCTGGGGGGGTCGCGAGTAAACTCGCTATGCCACCGAAGATCCGCCTCGTGCCGAGGCGGATATATTAAGTTTCATTAAAGATAAATTTACTCTCTGCGGATGCGTTTACTCATACTTATGCAAGAAAATTGGTCATAAGTGTATCACTTTACAATACTTTTCCTAAATTTGTATAGGAAAAATAGTGTTTTTAGCGAAACGAGAGGATAAGAGTCGAGCAATGCCTTACATTTGGGGAGATGAGCGCCGCTTCAATAGTTATGCGGCATACTTTAAGCGCACCTTTGGTGGTCGTATGCAGAAGGTGACCATCAACGCAGGCTTCACCTGCCCCAACCGCGACGGCGCAATATCGACGGGTGGCTGCACCTTCTGTCGCAACGATGCCTTCACGCCATCGTACTGCACAAGCCAAAAGAGCATCACCCAGCAGATTGACGAGGGCATAGAGTTCCACCGCCGCCGCTACCGCACGGCACAGCGCTACCTCGCCTACTTCCAATCCTTCTCGAACACCTACGCCCCGCTGGAGCGTCTGCGCGAGTGCTATGATGAGGCGCTGGCACACCCCGATGTTGCGGGCATCGTGGTAGGCACACGCCCCGACTGCGTGGATGACGAGAAGTTGGACTACTTCGCCGAGTTGGCGAAGCGAAAATATGTGATACTGGAGTATGGCGTGGAGTCGTGCTACGATTCGACGCTGGAGCGCATCAACCGCGGACACGACTTTGCCACCGCCAAGCGAGCCATAGAGATGACCGCCGAGCGAGGCATACACTGCGGAGCCCACTTTATACTGGGTCTGCCAGGCGAGAGCGATGAGATGCTTATCGAGCAGGTTGCAATGATTAACGAGTTGCCGCTGACAACGATAAAATTCCATCAGTTGCAACTCTTCAAGGATACGCCGCTGGCACGCGAGTGGGACGAGCACCCCGAGCGGTTCAGGTTCTGGACGGTGGAGGAGTATATCTCGCTGTTCGTTGAGATTGTGCGCCGACTGCGCCCCGACATCGTTGTCGAACGCTTCGCGGGCGAGGCACCACCACGCTACCACCACACCGAGGGGTGGGGCTTGATACGCAACGAGACACTTTTGTTGATGCTCGACAAAGAATTAGAGCGAAAAGGTGTACATCAAGGCGATATTTTTAATATATTTGCACCGAAATTGCAATAACGATTGCAAAAATAAACTAAAAGCGAAAAATTAGTAACAATTTATAAGCAAAAGCAATTCAAACTTATGAAACCCTCTTTGACTAAAATGGCGGTGAGCGCCAAGGAGTACCTCGTTTTGGGATTGGGTATGTTCCTCTACGCCTTCGGTTGGACTGCCTGCATCATCCCATCGGGTGGTATGGGTGGCGGCGCGACTGGTATGTCGATGCTGCTCAATGCGATCTTCCCATCAATCACACTCGGTCAGTTCGTATTCATCATCAACGGCGTCCTGCTGCTGATTGGCGGATTTATCGTGGGCTGGAACTTTGGTATCAAGACAATCTATTGTATCATCGTGCTCTCCATAGCGATGGATGCGTGGGGCGCGTGGCTGCCCGACGGAGTGCTTGAGAGCGGTGAGGTGATTGCCAACGGATTGCTGGTGCAATATACGCAAACGATTGATTCTCACAATATTCTGCTCATCATCCTGGGTGCTGTCGTAGCAGGTTCGGGTGTTGCCATCAGTTTCAGCCAGGGCGGCTCAACGGGCGGTACGGATATTGTGGCGATGATTATCAACAAGTATAAGACCATCAGTTACGGTAAGATTGTGATTTCGAGCGACTTCTTCATCATCGGCTGCTCAATCTTCGTGGCTGACGACATCGCTTCGGGTATCGCAACAATCGTCTATGGTTACATTATGATTGCCGTTTATGGTTATACTGTGGATGTTATCCAGTCGGGTAGCCAGCAGTCAAGCCAGATTTTCATCATCTCGCCAAAGTATGCCGAGATTGCCGATGCAATCAACATCGAGGCGCACCGTGGCGTGACAATCATCGACGGCAAGGGCTGGTACACCAAGTCGGAGTGTAAGATTGCGATGGTGGTTTGCCGCAAGCGCAACGCATCGGAAATCCTCAAGATTGCACACCGCATAGACGAGAACGCCTTTATCACTATGGGTTCGGTGATGGGTGTGTATGGTCAGGGCTTCGAGGCTTTGAGCAAGGTATAAGGAGCAAGGGGTTGATACCTATATATAATAAAAGGTCACTTCCACAGGGGAGTGACCTTTTTTGCAGGCGTTACGCCTGTTTTTCATTTACTTTGTTGCGAATGAAAACGAAAAAAATAGGTTGTCCAGTTGGACAACCTACTTATTGCATAGTCTGTAAAGTCGTATAACGAAAGGTAACGCCAAAATCACCTTGTTAGGCGGCTTTTACTTCTTATTAAAAGTGTTCATCGTCATATCAGCACCGACACAAGCAAACGAGAGGATAGCGTCGCCAAAGACCTTCAGGCGGTCGGGCAGAGCCTTCTGCTCCTCGTCGCTCCACTCGCCAAGAACATAATCGACCTGATGACCGCGTGAGAAGTCGCCACCTACGCCAAAACGCATACGGGCGTAATCCTCGCGACCCAAGAGTTCGCTGATGTTCTTCAAGCCGTTGTGACCACCCGCGCTGCCCTTCTTACGCATACGCAACTGACCAAACGGAATGGCAATGTCGTCGGAGATAATCAGCACCTTCTCGATAGGAATCTTCTCCTGCTCCATCCAATAGCGCACCGCCTTACCCGAGAGGTTCATATAGGTCGATGGCTTGAGCAGAATTATCTGGCGACCCTTGTGGCGCACGGTAGCCGTAGAGCCATAACGACCCGCCATAAAAGAGGTGTTGGACGCCTCAGCGAGGGCATCCAACACTTTGAATCCAATGTTGTGACGGGTATTGGCGTACTCGGCGCCGATGTTACCCAATCCTACAACGAGGTATTTCATTCTCTCTCAGATTACTTCTGCTGTGCACCAGCTGAACGAGTAGCACGAGTTACACGAACTGCGCAAACTGCTGTTGTAGCAGGAGTAACGAATGTGAGGTTGTCGAACTTGAGGTCGCCAACGAAGATTGTCTGACCAACCTTCAATGGAGTAACATCAACTACGATCTCATCTGGCAACTGATCAACCAAAGCCTTAACTACGAGCTTACGAGCTGACAAAGCCAACTTACCACCGATCTTAACACCCTCAGCGTTACCTGTCAAACGAACTGGGATAGCGATTGCTACTGGCTTACCCTCCTGAACGCGGTAGAAGTCGATGTGGAGAATCTGCTCACGAACTGGGTGGAACTGAACCTCGCGCATAACGGCCTTCTCTACCTTGCCGTCGATGTTGATCTCAACAACATAAGAGTTAGGAGTGTAGATCAATGGCTTGATCTCCTTAACATCTACAGAGAAAGCGATCTCCTCGCCACCACCATAGATAACGCAAGGTACCTGACCCTCGCGACGAATAGCCTTTGCTACCTTCTTACCGTACTCGGTACGCTTTGTAGCGTTGATTGAAAGTGTCTGCATTTTGTTTTGTTTTTATTAAAAAGTTATTACTACGGCATTACTCAATCCGACCGAAACGCACCAATCGAATCCCATTATGCCTGAAATCGGGGGCAAAGATACCTTATAAAATTCAAAATTCAAAATTCACCGCTGCGTTTAAGCGAAAATATAGGAAAATTTATTTTCACTATATTGAGCGTAGCAGCGAAAAGCCGCCCTTGCGGTGGATTAAAATTCAAAATTTCAGCATCTTACACCATTTACGCCTTTTATTTAAGTAAAAAAACAGGCGTTGGAGCGAAAAAAAAGTCTGCACCGTTGGATGCAGACTCTATTGCTAATGCTTTAAGGATTACCACAATGGGATGTTCATACCCACCTGAATCAAGTGTGCGAACTGGCGATACTTGATGTCCGATGCGGGATAGTCGTGCTTGCCCGTCTCCGATGGCTTCACATTGCGGATGTTGAGTTGGTAGCCCATATAGAAGTCGGTCTTCAGGGTGCGACCCACCAACACGCGGATACCACCACC
>JAFZFR010000008.1 GCA_017555805.1 Alistipes sp.
CTCCAAGATATACAGAATTACTACGACGACAAAATAATATGGAAAATTTCATTGAACTATATAATAGCGTCATATCACAACCTGTCAACAATGTTCTTGTTAAATATAACTTATGTACATACAAAGAATTAAATAGTGATGAAAGTTTTGACACTACATTTGAGGATGATTTTGATGACCTGTTTTTGTAGGTTTAATTAAGAATTAAAATGAAGCAACATTATGGTGCAGATAGATACTATTTCGAACAAATTTAAATACTCCAACTCGGTTGTTATTGATTTAACTACAAGAGATGTAACATATATATATGCAAAACTTTCCCCTTATTATCCTCATGGGAACATACCTATCCCTAATACTCCAAAGGAGGTTTTTCGTAGTGTAAATGAAGTTTGGCAAGAACTATGTATCAAAGATAGCAAATCTGAACCTAGGAAACTTAAAATAAAAAAAGGACTACATATAAATGAGTATTGGTCATATGCTGAAGCTCGCAAGAAGATTCTCATTCCCCTTTATAGTTGGATGTTAGAAAATAATGCCTGGGATATTATCAACGATTTGCGAGAGCTATCAAAAAAATCGACAGTAACAATAATAGATAAAAGTGTCAATTGTAATATTGATAATATAAACGAGCCTCTTTCTTTTGCCTTTTTACTAAAAGCCTATATTGAAGGAACACACCCTTATGAAGAAGCTATAAAAGAAGTTGTAGAAAACCGTACTGTTATGAAGGGAAGAAAAGATATATGTATAAAAAAGAAAAAGTTCGTATATCAAAAAATTGCACATATTTATACTGAGGCACAACGCATTTTGGATTACTAAAAGTCTATCCATATTTTCTCTGAAAGGCGCGAAAAAGGGATTCATTCAAGTACCAAGAGGGCTATCCAACATTAGTTGTGGTAGCCCTCTTTCTTTATTCTAACGACCCTTGCGGGGTTACATACTCTTCAGATACTCTGCCAATTTCCTCACTGCGCGACCACGGTGGGAGATAGCATTCTTCTCATCGGCCGACATCTCGGCAAACGAGCACTCCCTACCCTCGGGGGCGAACAGTGGGTCGTAACCAAAGCCACCCTCGCCTCGCTGCTCGGTCAGGATTTCGCCTCGCACGATGCCCTCAAAGAGATACTCCTCGCCGTCAATAATCAACGCCATAGCCGTACGGAACTGCGCCGCGCGGTTCTCCTTGCCCTCCATACGCTCAAGCAGCAAACGCTTGTTGGCCTCATCGTCGTGACCATCGGTAGCGTATCGTGCCGAGCGCACTCCTGGCTCGCCATCAAGAGCATCCACCTCAAGACCCGTATCATCGGCAAAGCAATTCAAGCCCGTACGAGCATATATATATCGCGCCTTCACAAGGGCGTTACCCTCAAGCGTAGGCTCATTCTCGGGAATATCCTCGGTGATGCCGCACTCCTTGAGCGACACCAACTCAAACTCCTCGCCCACGGTCTGCTGCACCTCGCGCAGTTTATGGGCGTTATTTGTTGCAAAAACAAGTTTCATTCTATCTTTAGTTTACATCAGTTTACCCTTACAACGATCTACAATCAGCGCCAGCGCACCGTCGCCCGTAACATTACAAGCCGTGCCGAAACTATCCATTGCAATGTAGAGCGAAATCATCAGCGCCTGGTCGGCAGAGGAGAAGCCGAGCATCGTGGTCAGCACACCCAAAGCCGCCATAATAGCACCGCCAGGAACGCCTGGGGCAGCCACCATAGTGATGCCGAGCATACAGATAAAGCCCGCAATCTGGGCGAAGTCGTACTCGATTCCCTGCATCATCATCAGCGCCAGAGCACACGCCACAATCTTGAGCATACTGCCCGAGAGGTGAATCGTAGCGCACAGCGGAATCACAAAGCCCGCAACGCCATCGCTCACGCCCATCTTCTTCGCCTGCTGGAGCGACACTGGGATGGTCGCCGCCGAGGACTGCGTACCCAGAGCCGTAAAGTAGGCAGGGAGCATAGTCACAAGCATCTTCAGCGGGTTCTTGCCCGACACGCCACCTGCCAAGAGGTACAACGCCACGAGCCACACGATATGCAGGGCGAAAATCACAACGATAATCTTCACAAAGACGCCCATCACACGGAACACCTCGCCCGAGGCGGTCATATTATAGAATATGGCGAAGATATAAATCGGCAGCAGCGGGATAACCACCTTGCGGATAGCCATATCGACCACATCGCGCAACTCAAACGAGGCACGACGCAGCATATCGCCCTTCATATATGCCAGCGCCAAACCGAACATAAACGCCACCACAAGTGCCGTCATCACATCCATAATGGGCGGGATATTGATGGTAAAATATGGCGTGAGAGCCTCACTCTGCGACCCCAGTTGGGTAGCCGTAGATGGGTCGATAAGTCGTGGGAAGAGGGTCGCACCCGTGAAATAGGAGGCGAAGCCCGCCAGCACCGTAGAGCCATAGGCAAGCAGGGCCGTGAACGCCAGCATACGACCCGCACCCGAGCCAATCTCGGCAATCGAGGGGGTCACCAAGCCCACGATGAGGATGGGGATGAAGAAGCCAAGGAACTGGCTGAATAGTTCGTTGAAGGTGAGCAGCAGGCGCGACTCGGGCAGCAGACTACCCATCAGCACACCCACAGCGATTGCCAGCAACACTCGTGGCAGAAGTCCAAATTTTATCTTTTTCACGGCGTAGTTTTTTTATCATTATATATCTTCGGTGGCGGCAGGCGGGCGTAACGCCCGTTTTCCATTAAATACTATTCACTCTTTCTACCGCACTATTCAACAAAGGTAGATTCCCATCATTCTTGCTTGAGCTCTTTTCTCTCTTTCTACGGTTACAAGATGCAAGAATGGGGAATGACGGTATAAATTAATTTTGAATTTTAACCCACCACAAGGGTGGCTTTTCGCTGCTATGCTCGGCAGGCGTAACGCCTGTTTTATAAAAGCGCGAAAAAAATTCTGCCAACCCCCAATAATTTTGAATTTTAACCCACCACAAGGGTGGCTTTTCGCTGCTATGCTCGGCATAGTGAAAATAAATTTTCCCTCTGCTCTCGCTTAAACGCAGCGTTGAATTTTGAATTTTGAATTCCCCTACATCTTCTCGGGCTCCAACTGCTCCAGACGCAGGTCGGCGGCAATCATGTCGATGATGGTCTTTACGAGGGTATCCATCTCCGAGCCTGCGGTGTAGTCGGCGGGGCAGACGAAGTTCACGCGGTTGTCGCGGATGAGCGCATTCATCTCGCGGCGCTTGCTGGCATTCTCGGGGTTATAGACCGCAATCGAGTGACCACCATAGTTCTTCACCAGTCGCATACAAGGGATGTCGGTCATACCGTCACCCACATAAATCATTCGCTTGAATGGCACTGGGCGCTGGTTCTCCTCCATATACTCGTTCACCTTGAAGGTGTCATACACCGACTCCACGCCCTTGTTAATCTTGAATATGAACTGCGTCTTGTTGGTGTAGTTCACCGCCACGGCGGGCCAGTAGGCGATGCCATCGACATTGTAGAGGAACGAGCAGGCGTAGATATGCTTGAACTCGGGGGCGATGCTTGTGCCCTCGATAATCTCCTTCATACCCGACGAGTTGATGTAGTGCAGCAGACGGATGCCACGCTCGGCGGCGTAGGCGTTCATACGGGGAAACCACCCCTCGACGCCGTTGTAATAGACAATCTTGCGACCCGACTCCTGAAACGCCTCACGACGAAGCGAGAGTCCCTTGCTCTGCGCCTCCTGAATCATACGCGCCATATAGGTGAGCACGGGGTCGGCATCCTGCGTCTCGGCGAGGATGTTGGCATCGGTCCAAAACTCCTTGTTGCTCTTGCCCACGGCGGGGATAAAGTCATACTCCTGCATATTGCCAGGCGAGAGAGTGCCATCGAAATCGTATATCAACGCTACTGTGTGTTCCATAAAATTTTAGGTTTGGTTTGTAATTAACAAATATAGGCTTTTTCCGCCAATTATGCAACAATATCCCTCATCTTACTCTACACCCCACTCCAAATTGGGCTCTGCGCGCATCTCCAACTCCAACACACCTCCCGCAAGCAACTCCCTCGCAGGGATGAGGAATGAGTCAAGCGGCTTGCCGTTCCACTTTGCCGAGTGGATATATTTGTTGCGATATGAGGCATTTTTAGCCTTTATCACGACCTTTTCGCCTCGCCCATAGCAAGAGCCGAGATTAAGCGTAACCTGCTCAAACAGAGGACTTCCAATCTCATACGAAGGGTCAATAGAGCAACCGCCATCGGTCTGAAAAAGACCCAACGACGCCATCACCATCCACGCGCTCATCTGCCCCTGGTCCTCATCGCCCAGCCACGCATTCGAGGCGCAAGAACCGTAGTAGCGCTCAAGAATAGAGCGACTCCAGCGCTGGGTGAGATAGGGTCTCTGTAACCAGTTAAAGAGGAACGCAAAGTGCATTGACTGCTGATTGCCCTGCACCACGGGGAAGTCCCAATACTGGTCGCCAGGGGCGTTATAACGATACTTCTCGCTCTGCTCAAAGCCCCAATTCAGGCGCTCAACCATACGCTCACGCCCTATCACATCCGCCAACGCAGGCACATCCTGCGGCACAAAGAGGGTGAGTTGCCAGCCATTGCCCTCGACATAGTGGTGGTTAGCACCCGAGCGGAAAGGGTCAAAATTCTGCTCCCACTCGCCATTACTGTATCGCATACGGGCATAGCCACTCTCCCTGTCAATCACATTGCGCCACGACTCGCCCCTACGCGCGAACTCCTGCGCCAGCGCATCCTCGCCTAAAGATGCCGCCAACTGCGCCACGCACCAATCATCAAAGGCATACTCCAGCGTATTCGAGAAACGCCCCTTGTCGGCGGGCACAAAGCCATATTGCAGGTAGGCGTTCAGGTCGCGGTTGCCCGCAAAGCCTCTACCCACCCTACCCGCGGGCGTGCTCTGCATCTTCACCGCAGCCTCCAGCACCCGCTCGCCATCGAAGTCGCGGATGCCCATCTGCCACGCACCCACCATCAGCGGTATCTCGTGCTCGGCAACCATCACGGGGATATATTTCATACCCGCAGGACCCTTTGCGAGATAGCCGTCGGCGTCATACATCGCCAACTGGGAGCGCACCCAACGGGAACTCCACTCGGGCGTGATGAGGTTCCACAACTGATTGAGATTCCAAAATGTATTCCAAAAGGCATCGCAACCCAGCGCCACGCCATCGGTCTGCGTAAAGCGCTGAACCACATCGTCGGCATCGCGCCAGCGACCATCCACATCGCTGAATATGTTGCGGCAGAATGAGCGGTAGAGGTTCGTGTAGAAACGACTCTTGGCAATGCTATCGTCCGAGGTCACATCTATGCGCCCCAGCAGGTCGTTCCACGCCGCCTTGTTCGCCTCGCGCACAGCGTCAAACTCCCAGCCGAAAGGCTCAACCACCTCACGCAGAAGATTCTCTCGCGCACCCTCCATATCGACATAGGATATTGCCGTACGCATCTGCACGACATTCTCGCTCGCCTCTGCGAACTCCGCCCAGCAACCGAAATCCTCTGCCGAGACGGCCGACTGCTCGTTGCCCGACCACAGCGCATCGCCATTCCAACCGCCAAACGAGGCTATATCTCTGTCGAACTCAACAACAAAGTGGAGCGTATAGTGCTGGTCAGCATCATCCGACCATACGCGGGGAATGAGGTGGCGAGCGACACCCTCGATACGGCGCGCAGAGACCTTGCGAACCTCACAACTCTCAAGGATGTAGGGGTACTCGCAGGGTATCATCAGGTCAATCATCACCCTGCCCGACACGCCCGCGGGATAGGTGTAACGCTGGAAGCCACAGCGCGTGGTGGAGGTCAGTTCCGCCCAGATGTCGTAATCGGTGAGGTGTACTTTATAATACCCCAAGCGACACTCCTCGCTACTCTTATCTATCGCCGAGCGGTAGCCATCGCGTGGTTTCAGTGCCGACTCGTCACCCACCTTCGTACGCAACTCGCCCCACACGGGCATCGTCCCCAAGCCCGCCATAGTCCATTCGTGTATGTGACTGAATGTGCCCACACTCTCAAACGAGGGGTCATAGCCCGCCTGCCAGCCGCTATTTTGGTTGTCGGGCGAGAGTTTCACCATACTGAACGGCATCCACGGACCAGGGGCAAGCATCCATCGCGAGTGGGCGCTACCAATATGCGTATCGACATAGTCGGCAGGGGTGGCAACGCGCTCAACGGGCTGGCGTAGTATGAGACCCTTACGCAACAGAGCGCCATCAGCACAGATTTCATATCGACTGCGGCGGGGTCTATCCACCGCCTCCATAGGCACCTCAAGCATATATGAGCCTTGCTCCAGCGGCTTGGAGTAAATCTGCTCGCCATCGAGCACCACCTCCAACAGAGGCTCGCCCGCAAGATGCTCAACTCCCACAAGCAGGGGCTGCGCCCCACCCTGCAACAGATAGTCCGCCACCCTTACACTCTTTAGGTAGGCACCCTGATAGGAGGTCTGCAACTCGGCACTTTTGGGGCTATACAAGGTCACGCAGTCGAGCACCGACCACGAGCCCTCGACCGCCGTGATGGTGATTTCATTGTGCCCCTCACATAAGAACGCTCCATCCAACTCCAACTCCACGCGGGGATGGCGTGCCAAGGAGTAATCGCCCACGAGCGACCTATCGTCACCGCCCGCCTCAAGTGCTTGCATAAAGGTCTTGCCATTCACCACGATACGCATCAGCGCAGGGCGCACGGGGTGGCTATCCACAAAGTCGAACACCAGCCGCCACGCACCTCGCCCACCACTCCTGGCAAGCGAGAAGAAGATATTGAAAGTATGGGTACGCAGTCCCGCTGTATGACTTGTGCCCGCCCAAAAATCTGCCACGCCAGGCAACACATAGGGCATATCCTCCGCCTCGCGCGAGTGCCCGACAAGGAAAAACCTATCCTCCCAACCGAAGTCGCCCGCCGAGTAGTTCACATATCCCTCCTCCGCCAGTGCGAACTCCATCGCCGAGTCATCCTCGACGCCCACGCGCCACAGGATTTTAGAGCCAGCCGCAGCACTCTCTGCTACGGCACCCTCTGCTACAGCACTCTCTGCTACAGCACCCTCTGCTACGGCACCCTCTGCTACGGCACCCTCTGCCGCAACGAACAGAAGCGCCAAAACCACAACGAGTCGCACAAATATCTTTCTCATAATCGAAAATTTAATCTTTCACAAAACCATTCCAGGCAAATATACAAAAATAAAATGGCATTATTGGGTTATGGTTTGGTGAAATTAAACGAGCAATCATCTTCGCCGATATGTTCAGCCGCAAGCGGTTGTATCTTCGGTGGCTCAATGCGCCTTGCGGGGAAGATACTGTTACAGCATTAAACTCACCAAACTCACTAAACTCATTAAACTCACCAAACTCATTAAACTCCCTAAACTCCTTACAGCCACCACACACACCTCCCCCACAAACAAAAAAAGGGGTTGTCCAACAAGAAAGTTGAACAGCCCCATTTATGAAATTGTGAGCGATTTACTTGCTCTTGATGTACTCGTCAATTGCCTTTGCCGCCTTGCGACCTGCGCCCATCGCGAGAATCACGGTAGCCGCGCCAGTCACTGCATCACCGCCAGCAAAGACGCCCTCGCGTGATGTTACACCATCCTCCGACGCAACGATACAGCCTCGGCGGTTAGTCTCAAGACCCTCGGTGGTGCGCTTCAGCAGTGGGTTTGGAGATGTTCCAAGCGCCATAATCACCACATCGCACTCAACGGTGAAGTCCGAGCCAGCCTTCTCAACGGGTGAGCGACGACAGCTCTCATCAGGCTCGCCCAACTCCATCTCAACGCAGTTCAAGCCCTTCACCCAGCCCCTCTCGTCACCGATGACGCTGGTTGGGTTGGTCAGCATACGAAACTCGATGCCCTCCTCCTTGGCGTGGTGTACCTCCTCACGACGAGCAGGCAACTCCGCCTCCGAGCGACGATATACGATGATAGCCTCTGCGCCAAGACGCTTCGCCGTACGCACAGCATCCATCGCCACATTACCACCACCCACGACAACAACTCGCTTGCCGACATAGATTGGCGTGTCGTACTCCTCATCGTAGGCACGCATCAGGTTTGCGCGTGTGAGGAACTCGTTTGCCGACACTACGCCATTGAGGTTCTCGCCCTCGATACCCATAAAGCGTGGCAGACCCGCGCCCGAGCCGATAAAGACAGCGTCGAAGCCCTCATCCTCCATCAAGGCGTCGATGGTGATGGTGCGACCCACAACAACATCGGTCTCAAACTTTACGCCCAACTTCTTCAGCGTGTCAATCTCGCGCGCCACAATCTTCTCCTTTGGCAGGCGGAACTCTGGGATGCCATACACCAGCACGCCACCCAACTTATGCAGAGCCTCAAAGACAGTCACCTCGTAGCCCATCTTCGCCAAGTCACTCGCGCACGCCAAGCCCGCAGGACCGCTACCGACAACGGCCACCTTATGACCATTCGCCTCCGCCTTTGCTACGCTCTCGGCATCATTGTCAAGACACCAGTCGCCCACAAAGCGCTCCAACTTACCGATTGCCACTGGCTCGCCCTTGATGCCGAGGATACAACTACCCTCGCACTGGTTCTCCTGTGGACAGACTCTACCGCAGATGCTTGGCAGAGAACTATCCTCAAGGATAACATCCGACGCCTTACGCAAATCGCCCGCCACCAGGTGGCTGATGAATGTTGGGATATTGATATTCACCGGACACGCCGCAACACAGCGTGGGTTCTTGCAATTCAAGCAACGAGACGCCTCCAACTGCGCCTCCTCGAGGTTATAACCATAGCACACCTCTTCGAAATTGGTGGCACGCACCTTTGCATCCTGCTCGCGCACCGCTACTCGTGGAATCTTATTTGCCATAGTCCTAAAAACAGTTACATTTATGGTTATGCTTCTCATTCGCCTGTGCCTCCTGACTGCGATACATCGACTGGCGACGCATAGCCTCGTCGAAATCCACCTGATGACCATCGAACTCTGGGCCATCCACGCAGGTGAAGTAGGTCTTGCCACCCACACTCACTCGGCACGCACCGCACATACCTGTGCCATCCACCATAAGGGCGTTGAGCGACACGGTTGTCGGGAGCGAGTACTCGCGTGTTGTGAGCGTCACGAACTTCATCATAATCATAGGACCGATAGCCACACACTCGTCGTAGTGCTTGCCCTCGTTCTCGATGAGGTCCTTAATCTTGGCAGTCACCAAGCCGTGGAAGCCGTATGAGCCGTCGTCGGTTGCCACATAAAGGTTCGCAACCTTCGCCATCTCTTCGGTGTAGATAAGCATCGAGGCGGTCTTGGCGCCGATGATAACATCAGCCTTAACGCCGTGCTCGTAGAGCCACTTGACCTGTGGATATACTGGCGCTGTGCCCACACCACCCGCAACAAAGAGGTAACGGCGTGAACGCAACTCCTCCTCTGGGAGGTGAACAAACTCCGAAGGGTTACCCAACGGACCAGCGAAGTCTGCTATCGAATCGCCCTCGTTCAAAGCACAGAGTTTCTTTGTCGAAGCGCCGATTGTCTGAATCACTATTGTAACCGTACCCTCCGCCTTGTCATAGTCGGCAATGGTGAGAGGTACGCGCTCGCCCTGCTCGTCCACGCGGACGATGACGAACTGACCTGGCAGCGCACTCTGCGCCACACGAGGTGCCTCGATTCGCAGTTTATAGATATTCTCTGCGAGAAGGCTCTTTTCTACAATCTTAAACATAATTTATCTCTACCTAACTAACTTTTCTTCATTTATCTGCTTGGGGCGTGGGCTCATTTTCAACTCCCTCAACCCACTTACTCGACAACTATTGCCGTCACGCGCAGGGTAATCATTGGTCGCAGTGGCGAGTTTGTGATGATGCTCAACCTCTCGACCCACACACCATAGCCGTCGCTCTTGGCGCTGTCGAACGAGATTTCCACCTTGCGCTTCTCGCCCGCCTTGAGTCTGTCGCCCGCCTTGAGCGAACAACCCATCGCCTTGCTCTTCCACTCCACGGCACGGATGACGAGTTCCGCCTCGCTGTCGTTAATGAGTTCCACAGTCGCATCGGTCACCTTTGCGCCCTGTTTTGTCTCGCCAAATTTAATAAAATTTTTAGATAATTCGCAACTTGGAGCCGACATATCATCCACCACGGGGTCGAATTTATCCACCGCAATGGCGTGTGTAGATATCAAAGTCTTTGATTTCTTGCCGTTTACATAGACATCGAAGGCATCGTCGAGCATACCATAACGATTGCTCTGCTCTGGAATAAAATACCTCAAAACAATCTTCGCCAGCGACTGCGCCGCCACCCTCTTGGGTGCTTCAACGGCAAGCATACCGCTCTGCGACCTGGGGCGCAACTCGAGCGTAGCATCGCTGCTGGAGGTGTTATATATCACGATTGTTGTCTCCGCCGACTCGCCGCGACCGAGGTATGAAAAGGCGTGGAAATTCAGGTCAAGACGCAGACCCGAACCAATCTCAAAGGGGTACAACTCCTCGACACTGCGCTCACGAGGGATGACATTGCCCTCGACATTGAGGGTCACACGCTCGTTGTCGGCCAACTTCACCACCACACCCTTCGAGAAGTGACCTGGTCGGTTGATTGGGTCAAACGCAACATCAATCTCGCCCTTTGCGCCTGGCATCACGGGCTTACGCGAAAACGATGGCGAGGTACAACCACAACTCGCCGAGACATCGAGGATGACCACTGGTCGCGAAGAGGTGTTGGTAAAGACAAACTTATGACTCACCGAGCCACCATCCTCCTTCACATCGCCAAAATTCCAAGTGTACTCAACGAATTTCACAGCACTCTCCTCATCCTCGACTGCCGCCAAGGAGGTCACCTCCTGCGCTCGCAAAACCGACATTGGGGCCAACGCAGAAAAAATTATCGCTATTATATAATAAGGTAATCTCATCATTTCAGGTGCAAATTTACACTTTTTTTAATTTTTTTGCGATTTTTTTTGAAAATTATTTGCACAGTAAAAAAAGTCGCCTTATATTTGCACTCGCAAAACGAAAGGTAATAGTTCTAAAGTTTTGAAACAAAAAGCCTGAATAGCTCAGTCGGTTAGAGCACATGACTGTTAATCATGGGGTCCTAGGTTCAAGTCCTTGTTCAGGCGCTTTTTGGGAGTTTAGCTCAGCTGGTTCAGAGCATCTGCCTTACAAGCAGAGGGTCGGCGGTTCGAATCCGTCAACTCCCAC
>JAFZFR010000090.1 GCA_017555805.1 Alistipes sp.
ACGCTCCATATCCTCTCTTGCCTGCTGACCAACCTTCTTCAGTCGCTCACCCTTGTGACCGATGACGATGCCCTTCTGCGAAGTGCGGGCAACATAGATGGTTGCCGAGATGCGGTCGATGGTTGGTTCCTCCTTGTAGGTGTCAATCTCAATCTCGCAGCAGTAGGGTATCTCCTTGTCGTAGTTCAGGAGTATCTTCTCGCGGATAATCTCCGATGCAAAGAAACGCAGGGTCTTGTCTGTAAGGGTGTCCTTGTCGTAGAAAGGCTCTCCCTCTGGCAGACGCTCAAGGATAGCATCCAGCACTCCGCCCATACCAATCTTCTCCTTTGCCGATACGGGGATAACCACAGCCTCTGGCAGACGACTCTGCCACTCGGCAGCCAATGCCTCGAGCTTGTCGGGAGTGGTGAGGTCAATCTTGTTGATAACGACGATTGTAGGGATGCCACTGCGGTTGATGCGCTCCACGATAGCCTCCTGGCGGTCGCTCTGCTCAACGGTGTCGGTGACATAGAGAATCACATCGGCATCATCCACTGCGCCGTGAACGAAGTTCATCATCGACTCCTGCAACTTGTAGGCTGGCTTCAGGATACCTGGGGTGTCGGAATAGACAATCTGAAAGTCCTCGCCATTTACGATACCCATAATGCGGTGACGCGTAGTCTGTGCCTTCGAGGTGATGATTGACAATCGCTCGCCCACCAAGGCGTTCATCAAGGTAGATTTACCCACATTTGGGTTGCCTATGATATTTACAAATCCTGACTTGTGCATATTTTTCGTTAAATTATAATACAACCGCCAAAGATAGGCATAAAAAAATACCCATACAAATGTATGGGTAGAAATGTCTATTAAAAAGAGTTTTTATTGCCAGATTGTTTGGTCTTTATCGGGCATTTGAGTGAGTCGAATATCAATTGCACCGCCAACTGATTTAAGATGGAGGTAAATGTAATCTTCATCAAGTTTTATCATCTGCCCGTTGATGGTTGGGTTGTCAGGCATCTTGGGCGAGAGGGTGATGTTTGGAGCGTTGTAAGTGTAACTATATTCTGCTTCAGATAATGTAATGTTTGTGCCTGATTCTTTTTTAATTATAGACCAAATTGCGTTTTCAGAATCTGTAAACCTTACAATGGTTTGCTCAAAGGTGTCGGCGTCGGTGGCGCTGCACCAAGTGCTGTTGTTGAGTGAGGTTGGAATCTCGGCGCTTTCCTCTTTAGAACATCCAATAAAAGCAGTAGCGGCAACGATAATTGCGCTGAAAATTAGTTTTTTCATAATCGGTTTAAGTTTAATGTTTACACATCTCTTAAACGAATTAAATTTTTGTTTAGTATGTGGTTGGTGTTAAATTATTTCCTGTTGCCGCCGCCGAAAGCAACGCCGAGCGAGACCATAAAGTCTGATTTTTTGAAATTGTAGATGTTGGTGGTGATGGTAAGGCGTATATGCTCACATAGTTCAAGACCGATGCGAGGGTATAGGTAAAATAGGTTGGACATCTCGCCCGAGCCCCTATCTACACCCATTCCATTCCACCAATTGTTGGCGGGTCGCTCATCCATAATGTCGCTATATGCGTAGCCCGCGCCAAGACCTACGAATAGCGCGGCGATGTTGCTGCGTGAAAAGTTGTAATCTCCTACGACGGAGAGCATAGATGAGTTGTAATTCGTGCTGCCGTTGATACCCACATCCCAAAGCGAATCGAAATTGTATCGTGCTTCAGCTCCAATCGCATAATTCCCGTAGGAGATAATGCCGCCGAATAGCTCAAACTCAAAGTGATGGATGTTTAGCTCTTTATTCTGGGCGAAACCTGCTGCGGCGAAAAGGAGTAGGGCGGTGAGTACGATAACTCGTTTCATAACAAGCGGATAGGGTGGGTTGTCTAACCTTCTTCTTTAACTATTTTCTTTTACCTCCGCCGATTGCCGCACCGATGGTGATGGCGAGTTCGGCCTTCTTGAAATTGTAGGTGTTTACGGCTGCTGTGAGGCGCAGATGCTCAAATAACTCCACACCCACGCGAGGGTAGAAGCAGAAGCAAGACTCCATAGAGGCACAACAGGCATCGCCGTACAATTCAATTGCCTCTTCGATATTTAGAATACAGGTGTTAGCCCAACCAGCGCCAACGCCACCAAAGAGGGTTAAACGCTTGCGCTCCAGAAAGTTGTAGTCACCTGCCGCTGTGATGCGCGAACCGTTGAAATCTCCTGCGAAATTTATGCCGACATCCCAATGTTTGTTGAAATTGTAACGAGCCTCCAAACCTAACACGATTGCGCCACCTGTTGAAATGCCGCAAAATGGCTCAAACTCAAAGTGCTGGATGTTGTAGTCACGATTTTCCATCTTGCCGCCTCCAAGTGATAGCCCAGCCGATAGACCCCAACTGGCGGCTTTGTCGCCAAATGCGTAAGTGTTCGCATAGGCGGTCAGGCGCACGCGATTCATCAACTCAACACCCGCGCGTGGCATAAAGTGGAACATTGTTGCGCGACAATCCTCTTTAATATCCCAGTCAATATATGTGTAGGTGGTAACACCCGCACCAACGCCCACGAAGAATGATATATTTTTACCTTGTCGGAAGTTGTAGTCGGTCACGACATCATAAGTTACGGGGTCGCTGGAGTTGCCCAACATATTGCTGTACACGAGGCTTTCTCGTAAACCTACATCCCACGGAGAGCGGAAATTATAACGCGCCTCAAGACCGAAGGTCGTGGCACCTCCAGATACGCCAACGCTGTAGCCAGCCTCAAAGGTGGTGACCTTTCTTTCGTGCTTCTGGGCGAAAGTCGTCACCGAAAGCAGAAGCAATGCTGCGGATAGGATGATTCTTCTCATAGCGATGAGTATTAGGTTAATAGTCATCACAAATATAAAAAATCTTTTCGCAAAATGCAACACCAAAATAGCGCGATAGGGCATATAGAACACAAAAAGAGGGTTGAATCACCCCCCCCCGATTTTTGTGGAGATTTAGGACAAAAAACTGAAAGAATGTCAAATAGTATGGTTGCTCCGCCTCCAAAGATAAATTATAAAGTGCAAAAAAAATCTGCCAAACCTCTCGGCTTGGCAGACTTTATATAAATATAGCGTTGCACTATCGGCGGAAACCACCGCGTGGCATACGAGGCATCTTCATATTGCCACCCGCAACCATCTTCATCATCTTGCGAGTATCCTCAAACTGCTTCATCAGACGGTTTACATCAGCCATAGTAGTACCCGAGCCCTTTGCGATACGCTCGCGACGGCGCGCGTTGATAATCTCGGGGTTCTCGCGCTCGGCTGGAGTCATCGAACCGATGATAGCCTCCACCTGCTTGAATGCGTCATCTGGAATATCCACATCCTTGAGCATCTTACCCATACCTGGAATCATCGAAGCAATATCCTTCAGGTTACCCATCTTCTTAATCTGGTTAATCTGGTCGAGGAAGTCGTTGAAGTTAAACTGGTTCTTCACCAACTTCTTCTTCAGGCGGCGTGCAGCCTCCTCGTCGTACTGCTCCTGTGCGCGCTCAACGAGAGAAACGACATCACCCATACCCAAGATACGGTCTGCCATACGCTCTGGGTGGAACACCTGCAAGGCATCCATCTTCTCGCCGCTTGAGATGAACTTCAAAGGCTTGTTTACAACCGAGCGGATAGAGATAGCAGCACCACCGCGAGTGTCACCATCGAGCTTGGTGAGCACCACGCCGTCGAAGTCCAGACGGTCGTTGAACTCCTTGGCTGTATTCACTGCATCCTGACCTGTCATTGAGTCCACCACAAAGAGAGTCTCCGATGGCTTAACGGCAGCCTTGATAGCGGTAATCTCCTGCATCATCGCCTCATCAACAGCTAGACGACCAGCGGTATCGACAATCACCACATTGTAAGACTTCTGGCGCGCATACTGAATTGCGTTCTCGGCAATCTGTACGGGGTTCATATTGCCCGCCTCGGTATAAACCTCGACGCCAATCTGCTCACCCAACACCTTGAGTTGGTCAATCGCCGCAGGACGATAGACATCACCCGCAACGAGCAACACCTGGCGGTTCTTCTTGGTTTTGAGCAACGATGCCAACTTACCAGAGAAGGTAGTCTTACCAGAACCCTGCAAACCTGCGATAAGGATAACGGCAGGGTTGCCCTCCAACTTAATGTCGGTAGCCGTGCCACCCATCAACTGCGCCAACTCATCACGCACAATCTTGGTGAGCATCTGGCCTGGCTTAACGGCTGTAAGTACATCCTGACCCAGCGCCTTCTGCTTAACCTCGTCGGTGAAGTTCTTGGCAACCTTGTAGTTCACATCGGCGTCGATAAGGGCGCGACGAATCTCCTTGAGGGTCTCGGCAACATTAATCTCGGTAATCTTGCCCTCACCCTTCAATATTTTGAACGAGCGTTCAAGTTTGTCTGTTAAATTTTCAAACATTTTTTATCTTTTTTAGTTTTATCTTCTTCGTGCTGGTTTCGCCTTTGGAAGCGAAAAATCGTACAAAGATATAAAATCTTTGCGATAGATAAGCCATTGAAGGGGAAATTGTTTGAGAAAATGTGAAAACCTATCAAAAATGAGAGGTTGTGGGGCGCGGAATTTGTCGTATCTTTGTGGCAAACAAAACGGAAAACGATATGTATTTTACAGGTCTGATTATAGGTGTTGCAACCTTTCTGATTATTGGTCTTTTTCATCCGCTGGTGATTAAGGGTGAGTACTATTTCGGAACACGCTGCTGGTGGGTCTTTGCACTGATGGGTGTGGTGACGATTGTGGCGTCGCTGATGGTTGAGAATGTCTTGATTTCTACGCTGTTGGCGGTGTGGGGTGCTTCGTCGTTGTGGTCCATCGGCGAACTCTTTGAGCAGAAAAAACGAGTCGAAAAAGGCTGGTTTCCAAAGCGAGAGAAATAGGCGATTTCTGCCTTGAAAAATTGCTCGCGATGGTGAGTAAAAAACTTCCTTAAAAACAAATATATCTTCGGGGCGGGTGGGGGTGACGCGCAAGGCGCGTTACGCCCCGAAGATACGCATCTTTCGATGCGATTTTTTCTTTTATTCCCTTATTCTCTTTTTCCTTTAAGCATTTCCCAAACACCCTTTAGGGTGCGCCTCGGGCGTGGCAAATCGAAAAGATTATAAATAATCTTTGCAGATATAGCATCTTTTTCCTATATTTGTCGTTCAATGGAAAAACTAACCAAATTTATACTATGAGATTTTTTAACTGTTTGCCAGCCTTGGCGTTTGCCGCTATCGCTGGTGTGTCGTGTCAAAACACGATTATCGAGCGCGAGCACGAACCGCTCACGCCTATGTCATTCGAGAAGGTGACTCTTGAGGATGATTTTTGGCTTCCACGCCTGAAGATTCAGAAGGAGACCCTTGTTCCATTCTCACTCGACAAGACTGCTTATGCGGTTGAGAACTTGCGCCGTACGGGTCAGTATCTGCGTGGCGAGAAGATTGAGAAGGGCTTTGAGGGTCCTTACTATGTGGCTTCCGACCTCTTCAAGGTGATGGAGGGTGCTGCCTATCTGCTCATTTTGGAGAAGGATGCCGAGTTGGAGGCACAGATGGACGAGATTATTGACATCATCGCTTCGGCACAGGATAAGGATGGCTATCTCTACGAGGTGCATATCCTCCCCGAGCAGAAGCATAACAACCACCGCAAGGGTGGGTCTGGTCCTACTCGCTACTCGTTTGTAGATCACAGCCACGAACTTTACAATATGGGTCATATGTATGAGGGTGCTATCGCTTACTACAAGGCTACTGGCAAGCGCAAGTGGCTGGATGTGGCGGAGAAGAACGCCCAGCACATCAACAAGGTATTCTTCGAGGGCGACCCAAATTATAACGGCGGTAAGCCAGTGATGCACGCCCCAGGTCATCAGGAGATTGAGTTGGCGTTGGTGAAGATGTATCACGCTACAGGTAATGAACTCTATGCCGAGATGGCGAAGAAGTTTATCGACATCCGTGGTAAGGAGCGCAGCCAGAGCCGCTACTACTCGCAGGCGCACATCCCAGTGCGTGAGCAGCGCGAGGCCGTGGGTCACTCTGTTCGTGCGACATATCTCTACTCGGGTATGGCTGATGTTGTTTCAATGACTGGCGACACTACATTGATGCCAGCCCTGAACTCAATCTGGCACGACATCGTGGATCGCAAGATGCACATCAACGGCGGTCTGGGTGCTGTCCCAGGTATCGAGGGTTTTGGTCCTGCTTACGATTTGCCTAACCGCGACACCTACGACGAGACTTGCGCGGCGGTGGGTAATGTATTCTTCAACTACCGTATGTTCCTGATGTCGGGCGAGGCGAAGTATGTCGATGTTGCCGAGGTGGCTCTCTATAACAATGTCCTGGCAGGCGTGAACCTCGAGGGTAACAAGTTCTTCTATGTGAATGTTCTTGAGGCTGACGGCAAGAAGCCATTTAACCACGGTACAGCAGGTCGTGCTCCTTGGTTTGGTACAGCGTGCTGCCCATCAAATATGGCGCGTCTTATCCCACAGATTTCTGGTATGACATACTCTTACAGCGAGGATGACATCTACACTGCGTTCTACGCAGGTAACTCTACCGTTGTGCCTTTGGCGGCGGGCGATGTAAAGTTGAAACAGACAACCGACTACCCATTCGATGGCAAGATTACTATCGAGGTTGAGCCAGCGTCGGCGGGTCAGGAGTTCACTTTGTGGCTTCGCATCCCTACTTGGTGCGGTGAGCAGTTTGTGCCAGGCGAGTTGTACTCTTATGCTGACGGCAACACTTCAAAGGTTGTTGCAAAGGTAAACGGCAAGCGTGTTCGCACCGAGGTTGTTGATGGCTATATGCCTGTTCAGCGTGCTTGGGCGGCGGGCGATAAGGTTGAACTCACATTGGCTATGCCAGTTCGCTACTCGGTGGCTGATGAGCGCGTTGAGGCCGACATCAATAAGGTCTGCATCACTCGCGGTCCATTGGTTTACTGCGCCGAGCAGCCTGATAATGAGTTTGTGGCATCGACCTATATTCTCGATAAGATTGGCGAGCAGGGTAAGGTGGCTACATTCAATGAGGGCATTATGAGCGGTATCAACAACATCACGCTCAAGAGCCAGACCGTGGATATTGCCGAGGGTACTACCTCTTCAGCGACTTTGAAACTTATCCCTTACTACGCTTGGAACAACCGCGGTGACAATATGAATATGAATGTGTGGTTCTCTCGTGACGCCGAGACTGCTATGAAGAGCATCACTCGCGCCGTAGGTAATGTGTTGGATGTTCAGGCATCTTACACCTATCCAAACGATGACCCAATCGCTGTTGCCGATGGCAAGCATCCAAAGTCATCTAACGACCACACTATCCCTCGCTGGACAAGTTGGGCTACCAGTCAGTTGGGCAAGACCCAGACTCTGGAGGTTACATTCCGCAAGGAGCAGCCAGTTGAGAGCGTATCAATCTATTGGTTTGACGACCACGACGGTGTTTACTTGCCAGCAGAGTGGTCTATGGAGTATAAGGATGGCGACGAGTGGAAGACCTTCCAGCCATACATCACCGACCGCTTCGGCGTTGAGCCCGACCAGTTCAATATGGTACACCCACAGGGCGAGGTTGTGACAAAGGCATTGCGTATCACTATGGTGCCACAGCCAAACAAGGCAGTCGGCGTTTTGGAGATGGTAATCGAGTAAAACATTAAAATATGAAAGCAAAACAGATTTTTTCAATTATCGCTTTGTCGGGCGTAGTGCTTGCCTCTTGTCAGAGTGAGCAGGTGGAGCGCGAGAAGGAGTCATTGACTCCCGTGACCTTCGAGAAGGTTGCTTTGGAGGATGATTTCTGGCTTCCACGCCTTAAGATTCAGAAGGAGACCCTCGTGCCATTCTCTCTGCAGAAGACCGAGAACGCAGTCGAGAACCTGCGCCGCGTGGGCGAGTGGGTGCAGACTGGCAAGGGTCAGAAACTCTTGAACCTGCCTCGTTATGTGGCCTCTGACCTCTTCAAGGTTATGGAGGGTGCGGCGTCGTTGCTCGCCGTTGAGCGTGATGCCGAGTTGGAGGCGCAGATGGACGAGATTATCGACATCATCGCCGCTTCGCAGTGCGAGGATGGCTACCTCTATGAGTTGTTCTCTGTACCGCAGGATATGCACCACCATCACGGCTGGGGCGCGGGCGATGGTCGCTACACATTCGTTGTGCACAGCCACGAGCTCTACGATGTAGGTCATATGTATGAGGGTGCGGTGGCATACTACCGCGCTACTGGTAAGCGCAAGTGGCTGGATGTAGCGGAGAAGAACGCCCAGCACATCAACAAGGTATTCTTCGAGGGCGACCCCAATTATAATGGTGGCAAGCCTATTATGCAGGCTCCGGGCCATCAGGAGATTGAGTTGGCGCTCATCAAATTGTCGCAGGCGACAGGTAATAAACTCTACGCCGAGATGGCAAAGAAGTTCATTGATGTTCGTGGCGTGACCTACTGCCCACAGGGCGAGGGCGTGATGGCTCCAACCTATGCCCAGCAGCACCTTCCAGTGCGTGAGCAGCGCACCGCCGAGGGTCACTCTGTACGCGCTATGTACCTCTACTCGGGTATGGCTGATGTCGTTGCGGAGTTGGGCGATACAACCCTCAACCCTGCGCTGGATGCTATCTGGCACGACATTATGGATAAGAAGATTCACATCAACGGCGGTCTTGGTGCTGTTCCAGGCATCGAGGGCTTCGGTCCAGAGTATGTGTTGCCTAACAAGGACACCTACGATGAGACTTGCGCCGCTGTGGGTAATGTGTTCTTCAACTATCGTATGTTCCTCGCGTCGGGCGATGCGAAGTATGTCGATGCTGCCGAGGTGTCGCTCTACAACAATGTCTTGGCGGGTGTGAACCTCGAGGGTAATAAGTTCTTCTATGTGAATGTTCTGGAGGCTGACGGCAAGAAGGCCTTTAACCACGGTCGCGCGGGTCGCTCGCCTTGGTTTGGCACTGCTTGCTGCCCATCGAATATGGCGCGCCTTATCCCACAGGTGTCGGGTATGATTTACTCTCACACCGATGACGATATCTACTGCGCGCTCTATGCTGGCTCATCTACTGTTGTACCTTTGGCAGCGGGCGATGTGACCTTGAAGCAGCAGACCGAGTACCCATTCGAGGGTAATATATCTATCGAGGTTGAGCCTGCGGCGGAGGGTCAGGAGTTCACAATGTGGCTTCGCGTTCCTACCTGGTGCGGCGACCAGTTCATCCCAGGAGAGTTGTACACCTATGCCGATAACAACCGCTCGAAGGTTGTCGCTACTGTGAATGGCGAGAAGGTGCGCGCCGAGGTTGTCGATGGCTATATGCCAGTTAAGCGTGCCTGGAAGGCGGGCGATAAGGTGGAACTCACTCTGCCTATGCCATTGCGCTACTCGGTGGCTGACGAGCGTGTTGAGGCTGATGTGAACCGCGTATGCCTCACTCGTGGTCCATTGGTTTACTGCGCCGAGCAGCCTGACAACGACCACCCAGCATCTAACTATGTCGTCAAGAAGATTGGCAAGCAGGGCGAGGTGTCTGCTTTTGCCGAGGGCATTATGAATGGCATCTCATACATCACTCTCCCTGCCGAGGCTGTGGTGGGTGACGAGTCGGAGGGTGCTACCTTGACCCTTATCCCTTACTACGCTTGGAACAACCGCGGCGACAACACCACTATGAATGTGTGGTTTGCCCGCAGCAAGCAGACCGTGTTGGATGCTACTCCTCACGCGGTGGGTAATGTCAAGAGTGTGAAGGCGAGCCACACCTTCGCTTCGGATAGCGAGTTGGCTGTTGCCGATGGCAAGGAGCCACAGCACTCAAACGATAACTCTATCCCTCGCTGGACCTCATACTCGGAGTTTGGCAAGGCGCAGTGGGTTGAGCTTGAGCTCAAGAAGGAGCAGGCGGTTGAGAGCGTGTCGGTCTATTGGTATGACGACAAGGGTGGCGTTCAGTTGCCGGTTAGTTGGTCGCTCGAGTACCGCGAGGGCGGCGAGTGGAAGGCTTGGCAGCTCTACAACACCGACAACTATAACCTTTTTGCCGACCAGTATAATATGGTACACCCAGCCGAGCCTATCAAGGCTGATGCTATCCGCATCAATGTTCAGCCAAAGGCTAACTCTACGGCGGGTATCCTGGAAGTAATCGTTGAGTAGCGATGGAGGTAGGATTGAAATATCAGAGTAGGGTGGTTGTTGCCGAGGGTAACACCGCCCAGGCTCTCGGCTCGGGCGATATGGCGGTTTTCGCCACGCCTGCGATGATTGCGCTGATGGAGAATGCGGCTATGAATGCCGTTGCTGGTGCGCTGCCCGAGGGCTCTACTACGGTGGGTACGATGATGAAGAGTTCGCACATCAAGGCATCGAAGGTAGGTGCCGAGATTACCGCCGAGGCTGAATTGGTAGCCGTTGAGGGTCGCCGCCTGACCTTTACTGTTAAGGCGTGGGACGAGCAGGGCACAATCGGCGAGGGTGAGCACGAGCGTTTCATTGTTGATAGAGAGCGCTTTTTAAGTAAATTGTAAGCGATGAAAAGATTTTTGTATTTATTACTTCTTGCTTTTGCTTCGATGGAGTCATGGGCGCAGGTGTTGTGGCATAATCCTATGGCGTGTGGTTATGAGGTGGTGCAAAATCAAGCCTTTGCTGGTGAGATTGACGGCTATCAGCGTCTTCCTCAGAGAGCAAAAGGAGTGGTGCGAAATCCAGTGTGGAATCTGGCACAGAACTCCGCAGGCTTGGCAGTACACTTTTATACTAATTCGCCAACTATCGAGGTGCGTTATACAACCACTTCCAGCAACTATGCTATGCCTCATATGCCTGCAACGGGCGTTTCGGGTGTAGATCTCTATCGCGTGAATTCTATTGGAGAATTGGATTTCTGCTTTGGCGGTTACTCCTTTGGTGAGCAGGTGGTATATAAATACAATGAACTTGCGGATGCTAATCAGGAAAATGGTTTTGAGTATCGTCTCTATTTACCGCTTTATAATGGTGTGAAGCAACTGGAGATTGGTGTTCAGCAGGATGCGAAATTCAGTTTTGTTCCCGCTTCGACAGAGAAACCAATTCTGATTTATGGCACATCTATTGCGCAGGGAGGTTGTGCTTCGCGTCCTTCGATGGCGTGGGGCTCAATTCTTCAGCGATCGTTGGGTGTTCCAGTTGTGAATATGGGTTTTTCAGGAAACGGACGATTGGAAAGTGAGGTGATTGATTTTATCAACGAGGTTGATGCTCGTCTGTATATCCTCGATTGTATCCCCAATCTCACCAGTCATAAAGATGTTGAAGATAGAGTTGTCAATGCTGTTAAGCAGATAAGATCGAAGCACGATGAGCCAATCTTGCTTATTGAACACCCTGGTTATGCGAACGATGCAACGAAAAAGACGCATCAGGAGATGACAACTACCTCAAATGCTGCTTCACGCAAGGCATACGAAAAGCTTGTAAAAGAGGGTGTTGATGATTTGTATTATATATCAATGAAAGAGCTTGGCTGCGATCCCGAAACAATGGTTGATTATATCCACCTTACTGATCTTGGAATGAAGCAGCAGGCAACTGTTGTTGAGCACAAAGTGTGCAAAATCCTGAAGATGTCTGTTGGTAAGCGTAGTCGCAAGAAGTAACAGCATACAGGTCTCTTGGTGCAACATTGGTGTTGGTAAAACGCGTAGTAATGCATCCGAGAATTGAATATATTGACGAAGTAGGGCATAAAATTATTAGCTAAATTTTGAGGATTAATTTTTTTGCATTACTTTTGTCACCGCTTACGAGCAACGATTGAGCTATGGTGTAATGGTAACACAGCAGATTTTGGTTCTGTTATTCTTGGTTCGAATCCGAGTAGCTCAACCAGAAGGAGAGTCAGCAGCAATGCGTGACTCTCTTTTTTTATCCCCGCACCCCGCATCGGCGAAGGAAAATTTGTTGGAACGAAAAGAAAGCAGTAAATTTGTGTTATAACGAAACAGATTTTCCACTATGAAGAGATTTTTTATCGCCATCTCGCTCTGCTTGGCTCTCGCCACTGCGTGCGACAACACCTCGCGCCAAATCGAGCGACTCAACCGTCAGGCACTCAAGGAGTATAACATCCCCATCCGCCCAGGCTATGAGGGGCGCAACCCCTATTGGAACAAGTTTGCCCAGAAGTTCATCTATGCCCCCGCATTCGATTTCGACGCTGTGGAGGGCGCTGTGTCATACCGCTACACCATAACGCCCAAGTCGGGCGACGAGGGCAAGTCGTGGTCGTTTGTTGCCCCTGCACCCAACCTCTCGCTCGCAGAGGTATGGGGCGATGTGGAGGTGGGTAATGTAGTGCTCAAGGTGGAGGCGCTGGATGAAAATCAGCGTGTCGCGACACTTGTCGGCGAGCGCGAGTTCTTCCGCGACTATCCATTCTGCGGCCCTTACAACGGAGCGGCGAGAGATTACAAGGAGTCGGCTCTGCTGGCGCTGCTCCATATCCACTCGATGCCCGCCATCCAGCACTGGAAGAGCGCTGTCGAGCCCGATATGTCCTACGAACTCAACACCTATCCCTGCAAGATAATCAGCGCCACAATATCGCTGGAGGTGCTTTTGGCGAAGCACTGCCCCGCACTGAAGGAGGAGGCGCAGCAGATAGCCGAAAATGCGGCGCAGTTCCTCATCGCCGAGAGCCGCCCCGAGGGTGAGCCTCTGGCGTTCTTCCCGCCCACATACTACGGCAACTATGTCACCTCGGGTGCTTCGCGCAACAAGGGCAAGACGATGGCGATGGAGGCGTTGTCTGCCGCCGCCGCTTTCCTCGATTTGTTTGACCTCACGGGCAAGCCAGAGTACTTCGACCGCGCCATAGCAATCACCGAGACCTACAAGCGTCTGCAAGCAAAGGACGGCTCGTTCCCAATCAAGATGGATTTCGTAACGGGCGAGCCAGTGAATGGCGTGAAGGCGATGCTGCACCCTATGCTTGAGCATCTGCAACGCCTCGAGCAGCAGTATGGCGTCACACAATACGACAAGATGTTCACCCTCGCTGAGGAGTGGATGCAGGAGAAGGCGCTCAAGTCGTTCGATATGACGGGTCAGTTTGAGGATGGTACGGTACTCGGCCTTGAGCCCTACGAAAACCTCACGAACTGCACAGCCGCACCATACGCCTCATATCTGCTTGGCAAGCAAAAGACCTCGCGCAAGGAGTTGCGTGATGCGGTGGACCTTGTGCGCTTCAGCGAGGACCAGTTTGTGCATTGGGATACGGCGGTGAAGCGCTACGGCGTGAAGGTAAACCACACGCCCTGCGTGGTGGAACAGTATAAATATCGTATGCCAGTCGATCACAGCGCCTGCAACCTGGCGAATGCGTGGTTGAGTCTCTACGAGGAGACGGGCGATGAACTCGCCTACGCCAAGGCAAAGGCGATGATTGACAACATCACAATCTTGCAGAATGCCAACACTGGAATGATACCCACCTTCTGGCGCAACTTCTTCACTGGTACCGACTGGATAAACTGCACGCTGCTCTCCATCCAGACCCTCTTGCGAATGGACGCCCTGCAAGAGCAAGCGGCGGAGTAGGGTGTTTGCTTTGATGTAAGGCTGCCGACCTGCGGGTTGGTGGCCTTTTTGTTGGATAATCTCGCGAATTTTCCTATCTTTGCATAAATTGACCGATTATGATTTTTCGTAAAGCAACTTTTGAGGATATTGATACTATCGAGCAGATGATTCGTGCGGCATCGGCGCGTCTGGGCGCGGCGGGTATCGACCAGTGGCAGCGCGGATATCCCAACCGCCAGAGCATCGAGCGCGACATCGAGGCGGGCGTGGGTATGCTCCTGTGTGAGGGTGCGACGCTGCTGATGTATGGCGCGGTAATCTTTACGGGCGAGCCAGCCTATGACGACCTTACGGGCGGGGAGTGGCTCACCGCAGGCGACTATGCCGTTGTGCACCGCCTCTGCGCGTCGGAGATTTTCGTGGGTATGGGCTTCGCAAAGAGTTTTATGTTTGCAGCCGAGGCGATGGCGTCCGAGCGCGTGAAGTCGATGCGTATCGACACCCATCCCGACAATAAGATTATGCAACATCTCGTTGAGCGACTCGGCTATACCTACTGCGGCGATGTGGTCATCGAGAGCCGCCGACTGGCGTATGAGAAGATTTTGGAATAAACTATTAAACAATAAATGACTATGAAGAAGATGTTTTTGACAGCCCTGCTTATGGCGGGCGTGTTGGGTGCTTCGGCACAGAGCAAGGATGGCGGCATCAGCGAGGATATGCTCTCGCGCATCCGTCAGGGCTACACCGCTACGCCCGAGCAGAAGGCGGTGAAGAATGCGTTGGCGTCAAACTCGATGGCTACGCTGGCAATCAATGCCGACAACCTCACGATGATTGATACTCACTTTTCGCACCGCGTCACAACGCACGGCATCACCGACCAGCAGGGCTCGGGTCGTTGCTGGTTGTTCACCGGACTGAATGTGTTGCGAGCGAAGATGATTTCAAAGTACGACCTGCCATCGTTTGAGTTCTCGCAGAACTACAACTCGTTCTATGACCTTTTGGAAAAGTCAAACCTTTTCTTGCAGGCTATGATTGACAACCGCGACCTTCCGCTGGAGGATAGAAAGGTGGATTGGCTGATGAAGAACGCTATCGGCGACGGCGGTCAGTTCACTGGCGTGTCGAACCTCATTATGAAGTACGGCGTGGTGCCAAAGTCGGCTATGCCAGAGACATTCCAGAGCAACAACACTTCGCAGATGGCTAACATCCTGCGCCTGAAGTTGCGCGAGTTTGGCCTGGAACTCCGCGAGTTGAAGCCAGCGAAGGCTGCCGAGCGCAAGGAGGAGATGCTGACCGAGATTTACAGCATCCTCGTGAAGTGCCTGGGCGTACCTCCAACCGAGTTTGAGTGGGCGCGCTACGACAAAGAGGGCAACCTGGTGAGCAAAAAGACATACACCCCAAAGTCATTCTATGAGGAGTATATCGGCGAGGACCTGGAGAAGAACTACATTATGGTGATGAACGACCCATCGCGCGAGTACAACAAGGTGTATGAGATTGAGTACGACCGCCATGTCTATGATGGCGAGAACTGGCTATACATCAACCTCCCAATCGAGCGCATTAAACCTATGGCGATTGCATCAATCAAGGACAATACAGCGATGTATTTCTCTTGTGATGTGGGCAAGTTCATCGACCGCACAAAGGGTACACTCGACATCGCAAACTTCGATTACGCGTCGCTCTTCAACACATCGTTCCCAATGGACAAGAAGCAGCGCATCCAGACATTCTCAAGCGGCTCGTCACACGCGATGACCCTGATTGCCGTTGATTTGGACGAGCACGGCGTGGCGAAGAAGTGGATGGTGGAGAACAGTTGGGGCGTTTCGTCGGGTTATGAGGGCAACCTCATTATGACCGACGAGTGGTTCAACGAGTATATGTTCCGCGTGGTTCTTGAGCGCAAGTATGTGCCAGAGGATATTTTGCGCCTCCTCGAGCAGGAGCCTATTCTTCTCCCAGCGTGGGACCCTATGTTCGCACCAGAGGAGTAGGGTGGTGACCTATAAAAGAAAAATGCTGTCGCGTGTTGCGGCAGCATTTTTTTGTCTTGTGGGGTGATGTTAGAATATCGACTCCTTGGTCTCGGTGGTGAGCAGCTCAAGCGCCTTGATACCCATCACAGAGTTGCCCTTGGAGTTAAGGCGAGGGCTCCACACCGCCACCGAATACTGCAACGGATAGATAGCCACGATACCTCCGCCGACGCCGCTCTTGCCCGGGAGTCCCACCAGGTAGGCAAACTCGCCAGCCTCGTCGTAGAAGCCACAGGTCTGCATAATGGCGTTGATGCGCTTCACCTGTGACGCTGTGAGCGTGATGCCCGCATAGTCGAACTTGCGGCGGTGGTTGGCAAAGGCGAGGAACGCAAGCGATAGCTCGCGGCAGCTCATCTCGATTGAGCACATCATAAAGTAGAAGTGCAGCACCTCCTCGATGTTGTTCTCGATTGTGCCGTGATACTTCAGCAGGTTGACGATGGCGGCATTCAGGTAGCCGTTCTCGCGCTCCGAGATTGCAACATCGTGGTTGTAGTCGATGGTGTCATTGCCCGCCACAGCGCGCACAAAGCCGAGGAAATCTGCCTCGGGATTGTCCAGGTGCGTGAGCAGGATGTCTGCCATCACAAGCGCACCCGCATTGATGAACGGATTGCGTGGCACACCCTTCTCAACCTCCAGCTGCACCAGCGAGTTAAACGCCGTGCCCGAAGGCTCTTTGCCCACTCGCTTCCAGAGGTCATCGCCCTTAATCGAGAGACACATAGCCAGCGTAAAGACCTTCGAGATACTCTGTATAGAGAATCGTGTGTCGGCCTGCTCAATCGACGCAGTCTCGCCGTAAATCGTGTGTATGCTCATACCGAACTGGTCGGGATTGACCTTCGCCAATTCGGGGATATAATCGGCCTGCTTACCCTCCTTTGCATAGGGCAAAATCGCCTTGTGAATATTCTCTAATATCTGTAGATAATCCATAGTTACCTAATATCAAAGAAAAAAGGATAGAATTGGTGTGTGCCCAAATTCCATCCTTTCTTTTGTAACATAATCCTGTGGAAATTGAATGTTAGTATTCCTCCTCGTTAAAAATTATATCCAAATCCTCTAAATGATTGTGATAGAATATGTTAACCGCTTCGAAAGAACCAATTTAGTAACTAATGAGTAACTTTGAATACGGTGTTAGCGTCAACTAAATCTCTCATTTTCACTATTTTACAAAATATATTTTAACTTATTATTTACAAAGATAAGTGTAATTATTGATAAAAGCAAATTTATCTTAATCTGTCGTCTTATAATAGTATTCCAAATCATCTCCTTTTAGATTGTTTATACACCATTGATCTAATCGTGTGTATAATTCTTTGTAGAGATTGAATAGTTCATCATTGTTTTCAAACCATCTAAACATTTTCCAATTCAAGACCATACATAACTCTGTTACATATTCGCAATTGCTATTCCATTCCTCAAATGACTGTTCGAATGTTGAACGAATTGCATCAACACCATATCGTTCCGCAATACTGAAATCTGTATAAAATG
>JAFZFR010000091.1 GCA_017555805.1 Alistipes sp.
CTACACATTCGAGCAGTACAACAAGACCGAGGGTCAGCCCTTCACCGTTGTTGAGCTTACAGAGAAATTCAATTCACTCCTTTAACACTTTTAGGCTATGGCAGAATACAAATATACACCCGCAGACTTCAAGAGTGACCAGCAAGTAAAGTGGTGCCCGGGATGTGGTGACCACGCAATTTTGAATGCTGTGCAGCGTGCTATGCCCGAGGTGGCAGATGCGTTGGACATTCCACACAATAAGTTTACTTTCGTTTCGGGTATCGGCTGCTCGTCACGATTTATCTACTATATGAAGACCTTTGGCTTCCACACCATCCACGGTCGTGCGAATGCCATTGCAACGGGTATCAAGGTGGCAAACCCCGACCTCTCGGTATGGGTATGCTCGGGTGATGGCGACTCGCTCGCTATCGGTGGTAATCACTTTATCCACGCCATCCGTCGCAACATCGACCTTAATATGATTCTCTTCAACAACGAGATTTATGGTCTTACAAAGGGTCAGTACTCGCCTACAACAAAACTCGGCAAGGTGACAAAGACATCGCCTTATGGCACTATCGAGAAGCCATTTAACCCAGGCGAGTTGGTCATCGGCGCGAAGGGTACATTCTTTGCCCGCACCATCGATATGGAGGTGATGCTCACAAAGGATTGTTTGGTGGCGGCTGCGAAGCACAAGGGAATGGCAGTTGTGGAGGCGCTTGTGAACTGCGTCATCTTCAACGACAAGACCCACGCATCGTTTGCGGGCGATAGACAGACACGCCTGAAGAACACCATCACCCTTAAGCACGGCGAGAAGATGCTCTTCGGCGAGGGCAACAACAAGGGTTTGGTATTTGAGGATATGCGCCTGAAGGTTGTGACCGTAGGCGAGGATGGCTACACTATGGATGACATCCTCACTCACGATGCACACACCGAGGACACGACACTCCACTCGATGCTGGCGGCGATGAAGTGGCCAGAGTACCCAGTGGCTGTGGGTGTTATCCGCGATGTGAAGGACGAGAATGTCTATGATGTCAAGGTCGAGGAGCAGGTTAAGGAGGTACAGGAGTCTGCAAAGATTAAGTGTATGGACGACCTCTTGCGCTCGGGCGAGACTTGGGAGATTTAATAGGTTTAACACCCCAATAATAAAAGAGCTATCCAACAATGTGTTGTGATAGCTCTTTTATTATATACCCCTCAATTCTCAAACTTTTCCGTTTGCTTAGTTTGTCTCGACTTCAGTATCGACAATTTCGCCATCCTTGATTGTGATCTCTGAGCCCTCTGGCATCTCGCCACCATCAGTTACCTGAATACCAACTCCATTATCACCGCCTACTGTCAAATCGACATTTACAACGGTTGTTGTGTTACGCTTGAAGGTGATGTTATGCGTTCCCAATGGAGCGGTTGTACCATCAGAATATGCAATACGAAGAGTTACAGGTACTGTCTCTGTATAGTTCTCATCAAGCCAAGCAGCACGCACATTTTCAAATGTGTATATCTCTGACACCTCATTGCCTTCTGCAAGGTTTAGATTAAGCTGTGGGGCGCTTTCCATAAGAATCTCCAAAGTACCATTCTCGGCATAGTCACCCTTTGCAATAAACTTAGCACCAAAAGAGGTGCGCTTGAGTTCGATTGTTGCCTTTGAGCCATTATCACCTGGTATATAACCCTCCAACTCGCCATAGTAACGCTCAACATTTGGACGACGATATTGGGTAGTATACTTTAGATCAGTATTAGGGGTGTCCAAACTTACAAAACCAAGTTGATCATAGAAAAATGTCATAGATAGTGATGTGGATGTTACCCTTCCAGTATAATTAACACGATGGTTAAATGGACTACCATAACAACCGCCATCGACATGTATCTTATCCTTACCATCCTTAATCATTGTTGCAACAAACTTATACTCATAGCCTCTAACAAGCTTGACAGTAAGGTTGTCGGTAGTGTCAAAAAGACCATAGGCGAACTCTTTCCACTCTGCATTCTCGGCAGCAGGGTATGGGGTTGAGTAGACCTGAATACCATAGAGGTCGTTATTCTCCTCTGCGCGTGTAAGTGGCTCATACTCACAGTCAAGCTCAACATTAAGACCCAAAGATACGGTTACATACTCAGGCTCTGCGGGAGTGATTGGCTCCTCAGAATTCTCGCAAGATGTTGCAAGAGAAAGCATCAATAGCATTGCAATAGATGCCCAAAGTTTAGTAAAAAGTTTCATAAAAGGTTTGTCTTTACTACCCGCACCTCGATAGTGATTAAAAACAAAGAAAGCGTGGTGCTGAAAACTTATTTTTAGTTGAACAGGTCTTAGGATACCTTTATAGTTAAAATAAGCAACAACTCCACGCCATACCCAAATACAGGATATGACGCGGGAAGATGTCCGCCTATTCTCACTATAAATCGAGTTTCCTAAGTTCGTTCAACGAGAATAAACTTACACTTTCCGCGTAATAAATATGTCCGCAATCCGAGGACTGCACTACAAAGTTAGAAAATTATTTTCTAACAAGCAAAAATAGTAGGGGAATTTAGGGAGGTTAGGGAAGTTAGGGAGTTTAATATTAATTTCATTATTTTCACTAAATTCCCTATTTTCCCTAATAAATTTATTACCTTTGTAAAAAAGGAACCTATGAACACTACGCCCCTAATCAAACCACAAGGAGACCATAGAAATCTAATATGCTATCGTAAAGCAGAACTAATATACGATATAACCTATCATTTTGCACATTCAGCATATGTGCGTGGAGACCGAACAATAGACCAGATGGTTCAAGCAGCACGGTCGGGTAAACAAAATATTGTTGAGGGCAATGCAAATATAGAAACCTCTATCGAGATGGGTATCAAACTCATCAATATCGCAAAAGCGAGCTTCAAAGAGTTGCTGGCAGATTATGAAGACTATCTGCGTATTAATGATTATGAGCAGTGGAGTGCAGACTCCGATAAGTTTATTGCTATGCGCAAACTTGGCATCGAAGCAAGCAACCAGTCCATTTTAGACATAGCCAAAACCCGACCTCTCGACACCATAGCCAATATGACAATCATCCTACTCAAGCAGGAGGATTATCTTCTACACAAACTACTCACCTCCCTCTCCGAGCAATTCCTCGGCGAAGGAGGTTTCAAAGAGAAAATGCACCGTATGCGTGTTGATAGAAGGGGGAAATAGGGGAGATTAAGGAGATTAGGGAAATTAAAGATTTCTTTCTCTAAATTCCCTAACCTCACTAAATTCCCTAACCTCCCTATCAAGCCAACAAAAAAGCCCTCCCAAGCGGGAAGGCTTTAGCATACAAAAAGCATTCAAAGAACTACTTGCTCATATAGCTTTTAATATAATGATGATGTGAACCGTAACGCTCGAAAGCAGCGCGGTCCAACTCCTCCTGTGCTGATGGGTGAGCAACAGAAATCAAGAGGCGTGCGCGCTCCTGAAGGCTCTTGCCGTACAAATCAACAGCACCATTCTCTGTCACGAACCAGTGCATATGGCTACGAGTTGTAACAACACCAGCACCTGGCATCAATGTGTCACAAATCTTCGATACGCCCTTGTTGGTGATAGATGGCATAGCGATGATAGCCTTACCACCCTTTGACATAGAGGCACCATATACGAAATCAACCTGACCACCTACGCCAGAGTAGAACTTACGACCGAGTGAGTCGGCGCAAACCTGACCTGTGAGGTCAATCTGCAATGCAGAGTTGATGGCTGTAACCTTGTCGTTCTTTGCGATGATGTATGGGTCGTTGGTATAGCCCACATCCTTCATCAATACTGCTGGGTTGTCGTCGATGAAGTTATACACATCGTTAGAACCCATCAAGAATGTAGATACCATCTTACCCTTGTCGATGTTCTTTGCCTCGCCGTTGATAACGCCTGCGCGTACCAATGGCAATACGCCGTCGGCGAACATCTCGGTGTGGATACCGAGGTTCTTGTGACCGCCCAACTGTGCCAATACTGCGTTAGGAATAGCACCGATACCCATCTGGAGTGTAGCGCCATCCTCGATAAGAGCAGCACAGTGCTTACCGATAGCAACCTCAACCTCGTTAGGAGCGGTGAAGTGAGCCTCCTCCAATGGCTGGTCATCCTCTACGAAGAGGTCAATCTTCGACATAGGAATCATAGCGTCACCAAATGCGCGTGGAACATACTTGTTCACCACAGCGATAACTGTGTCAGCGCACTCAACAGCAGCCAAAGTAGCATCAACTGATGTACCGAGTGATACGAAGCCGTGCTTGTCAGGGCGTGATACCTGAATCATCGCCACATTACAAGGAACAGCACCGCAACGATACAAACGCTGTGTCTCGCTCAAGAATACTGGGATGTAGTCAGCGTAACCTGCCTGTGTAGTCTTACGAACATTGCCACCCACGAAGAATGAGTCGAGCTGGAATACGCCCTCGAACTCTGGCTCTGAATATGGTGCTGGACCCTCGGTGTGGAGGTGGTGGATGTGAACATCCTTCAACTCGCCCGCACGACCACGGTCGCACATAGCCTTAATCAAGCACTGTGGTGCTGATGCAACAGAGCTCAAATGGATGTGGTCACCCGACTTGATAACCTTGACAGCCTCCTCGGCTGTTGTGAATTTAACCTGTGTCATTTCTCTAAAGTTTGTAGTTTATATGTTATTAGTTCTTTCTCTTTACCTCTACCTGCTCGTAGCCCTCGATGATGTCGCCCACGCGGATGTCGTTGAACGACTCGATGTTAAGACCGCAATCCTGACCTACGGTAACCTCCTTCACATCGTCCTTGAAGCGGCGCAATGAGCCGAGCTTACCAGTGTAGATTACGATACCATCGCGAATCACGCGGATAGGAGTATTGCGCTGCAACTTACCCTCGCGAACGATACAGCCCGCAACGGTACCCACCTTTGAAATCTTGAAGGTCTCCAACACCTCGATAGAGCAGCAGATAACCTCCTTCATCACTGGCTCCAACATACCCTCGATAGCGTCCTTGATATCATTAACGGCATCGTAGATGATAGAGTACAAGCGAATCTCAATCTCCTCCTTCTCGGCAGTCTTACGCGCAGCGGCTGATGGACGCACCTGGAAACCGACGATGATAGCGTTTGACGCCGTAGCGAGCAATACATCCGACTCCGAAATCTGACCTACGGCAGCGTGGATGACATTCACCTGAACTGACTCCTTCGAGAGTTTGATGAGTGAGCCCGACATAGCCTCGACAGAGCCGTCCACATCACCCTTGACGATGATGTTAAGCTCCTTGAATGAGCCGATAGCGATACGGCGACCAATCTCGTCCAGAGTGATATGCTTCTGGGTCATAATGCCCTGCATACGCTGCAACTGCTCACGCTTGTTGGCAATCTCACGAGCCGAGCGGTCGTCATCCATAACATTGAAACTATCACCCGCCTGTGGTGCACCGTTCAAACCGAGCACCTGAACAGGAGTTGATGGACCTGCCTCGATGACCTTCTTACCGTTCTCGTCGAACATCGCCTTCACGCGACCTGTATATGTACCCGAGAGCAATACATCACCCACACGCAAAGTACCGCTCTGTACCATAATCGTAGCAACATAACCGCGACCCTTATCAAGAGTAGATTCGATGACACTACCCTGCGCCTTCTTGTTAGGGTTAGCCTTCAGGTCGAGCATTTCTGCCTCCAAAAGCACCTTCTCCAAGAGTTTGTCGAGGTTCATACCCTTCTTTGCCGAGATGTCCTGGCTCTGGTACTTACCGCCCCACTCCTCAACTAGGTAGTTCATCTGTGCCAACTGCTCCTTGATATGCTCGGGGTTAGCCGCTGGCTTATCAATCTTGTTGATGGCAAATACCATAGGCACACCCGCAGCCTGTGCGTGGTTGATAGCCTCGACGGTCTGTGGCATCACGCTGTCGTCAGCCGACACGATGATGATGGCAACATCGGTAATCTTCGCACCACGAGCACGCATCGCTGTAAACGCCTCGTGACCTGGGGTGTCGAGGAATGTAACCTTCTGACCGTTGTAGTTCACCGAGTAAGCACCGATGTGCTGGGTGATACCACCTGCCTCGCCCTCGATGACATTTGTCTTACGGATGTTATCAAGCAATGATGTCTTACCGTGATCGACATGACCCATAACGGTTACGATAGGTGGACGAGGGAGCATATCCTCCTCCTTATCGACATCCTCGTCGATGGCCTCGGCAACCTCTACGGTAACGAACTCGGTCTTGAAGCCGAACTCCTCGGCAACAACCACCAATGCCTCGGCATCCAAACGCTGGTTGATAGATACCATCAAACCGAGGTTCATACAAGCCGAGATGACCTCCATAGGTGAAACATTCATCATTGTAGCGAGCTCGCTAACGGTCACAAACTCGGTAACCTTCAATACTGAACGCTCCATCTGCTCGCGCTCCATCTCCTCGGACATCTTCTCGCGAATCTCCTCGCGCTTCTCCTTACGATACTTTGCGCCCTTGCTCTTGGCACCCTTCGCGGTCAAACGCGCAAGAGTGTCCTTCACCTGCTTTGATACCTCCTCGTCGCTCACCTCTGGGCGAACAACTGGCTTTGGCTGGTGCTTCTCCTTCTTCTTATTACGACGACCCTCGCCTGGCTTTGGCTGGTTCTGATTGTTCTGCTGTGGCTGGTTAGGCTGACCCTGTGAAGGCTTGTTCTTCTTATCCTTCTTGCCGCCCTCCTTGTTGCCCTGCTTTGCAACATCTACCTTCTCCTTCTCCA
>JAFZFR010000009.1 GCA_017555805.1 Alistipes sp.
ACACCGATGTGAAGATGATTGGAATATCGTTAAATGGAGCGAGTTTCTTCTCTAAAAACTCCTTCCACTCCTTCATTGTGTTGCTCTCCTTCTCGATGAGGTCCCACTTGTTCACCACGATAACGCAGCCCTTACGGTTACGAACGATGAGGTTGTGGATGTTCAAGTCCTGTGACTCCAAGCCCTGCTGTGCGTCAAGCATCAGGATACATACATCCGAGTTCTCGATGGCGCGGATAGAACGCATCACAGAGTAGAACTCCAAATCCTCCATCTCCTTGCCCTTCTTACGCATACCTGCTGTATCAACCAAGTAGAAGTCCATGCCGTACTTGTTGTAGCGTGTGTGGATAGAGTCGCGGGTTGTACCAGCGATGTTTGTTACGATGTTACGCTCCTCGCCAAGGAGTGCATTTGTGAGTGATGACTTACCTACATTAGGACGACCCACGATAGTGATGCGTGGGAGGTCATCCAACTCCTCTGCCTTGGTGTCCTCTGGCAACTGCTTCAAAATCTCATCCATCAGGTCGCCAGTACCGCTACCCGACATAGAACTGATGCAGAAGATGTCACCCAAGCCGAGTGAGTAGAACTCGTGTGACTGGAAGATGAGGTCGTAGTTATCCACCTTGTTGCAGACAACAATCACCTTCTTGCCTGAGCGGCGCAATACATCCGCCATCATCATATCGAGGTCGGTAACGCCAGTCTTAACCTCAACCATAAAGAGGATAAGGTCGGCCTCCTCGATGGCGAGCATCACCTGACGACGAATATCGTCCTCGAAAATATCATCTGTATTTACAGCGTAGCCGCCTGTGTCAATGATTGAGAACTCCTTGCCGTTCCAGTCGGTCTTGCCGTAGTGACGGTCACGGGTTGTACCTGCTGTCTCATCCACGATGGCCTGACGATGACCAACCAAGCGGTTGAAAAGAGTTGATTTACCCACATTTGGGCGACCTACGATTGCTACTAAACTCATTGTAATTCTGTTTTTGTCCCCGAGGGGGCGTTAAATTTGGCGCAAAGATACACATTATAAATGAAAAATTCAAAATTCAAAATTCAAAATTAGGAGGGCGGTGTTGTCGTGGGTCGGAATAATCGCGCAAAAGAGAAGATTGTGGGCGAAAATTTCGCGGTTTCGGGAAAATGTTGTATATTTGAAAATTATAAATTGGAGTAGTTGCGCGTGTGGCGCACTGAACGGATAAACACATTTGAAATGTCGTTGTGGTGCAAGATAATAATCACTTTGGTGGCGGTGGTTTCGACCCTCGGCGTGGTGCGTGCCCAGCAGGGTGATTATGAGCGTTATGCGCGTTTTCTTGACCAGCAGGATTACGACTCTCGTAAGATGGAGATGGGTGTCTCAATCGGCGCGTCGTATATGGGCACAAGTTGCTCGGCGGATATGGTGTCAGTATCGCCCAAGATGGGCTTGAGAGCGGCGCTTGAGATGTCGATGGTGTGGGATAAGATGTACGCCTTGCAGATGGAGGTGGCTTACCTGAAAAACAAGGCGGATGCTGTGCTCGGTGGGCGCTTACTGACGCTCGATTCGAGTGTGGTGGAGGTGCCGCTGATGTTCTCGTATCGCGGTTTTAGTCCGTTGCGCGTAGGCGCTGGTGTGGTGCTGTCGCCCGTAGCATCGGGCAGATATGACACCGAGTTTGAGCGTCTGGAGTTTGGTCAGATGCGCTCGATGGTGGGCTATGTGGCTGATGTGGGCGTGAATATTACGCAGCACTTGATAATTGACGCTCGCCTGATGGGTAACTTTGGCAAGGTGCACAACTACTTTGAGGGGTTGGAGTTCACGACGAGAAGTTGGTGGGCGAGTTTTGGATTGGTATATATGTTTTAACTCTATATGACAGCAGAGTCGATAAATAAAGAGATAATATTGGAGGGCGTAGATCCTCGTGAGTTGTACGGCGCACAGGATGCCTACATCGAACTGATGCGCGAGTTGTCGCCACGCGTGAAGATTGTGGCGCGAGGTTCATCACTCAAGGTGCTGGGCGCAAAAAAGGATGTCGATGCGTTTGAGCGCAAGATTGGTGCGCTCGTGGCATACTATGTGAAGTATGGTCACATCTCTAACGAGGTTGTGTCGCAGGCATTCTCTACGGGTTTGAGCGAGGCTTCGGAGCCAGTGAGCGACAAGGACACCATCGTCTTTGGCAATAACGGCAATGTGATTCGTGCCCGTACGGTGAACCAGCGTAAGTTGGTGGAGAAGTACGCCAAGAATGACCTTCTGTTTGCTGTGGGTCCTGCGGGTTCGGGTAAGACCTATACGGCAATCGCTCTGGCGGTGCGTGCGCTCAAGGAGCGTGAGGTGCGCCGAGTGATTTTGACGCGTCCAGCCGTAGAGGCGGGTGAGAAATTGGGTTTCCTGCCGGGCGATATGAAGGAGAAACTTGACCCATATTTGCAGCCTCTGTATGATGCGCTGAACGATATGATTCCAGCCGCGAAGTTGCAGAAGTATCTTGAGGATGGTACGGTGCAGATTGCGCCACTGGCGTATATGCGTGGTCGCACATTGGATAACGCCTTTGTGATTTTGGATGAGGCGCAGAACACTACGCGCTCGCAGATAAAGATGTTCTTAACGCGTATGGGTCGCAATGCGAAGTTTATCGTGACGGGCGATGTGACGCAGATAGACCTGCCACGCAAGAGCGACAGTGGCTTGACGCAGGCGATGGAGACCCTGCGAGGTATTGACGGCATCGGTATGGTGGAGTTTGACAAGCGCGACATCGTGCGTCACCCGCTGGTGAAGTACATCGTCGATGCCTTCGACAAGCGTGCCGAGCGTGAGGCGAAGGCCTTGGAGGGTGCGCCCGTAGTGCGTATGCCTCGCGAGAGAAAAGATAATGAGTAACAAAAATTATAAACAATAAAAACCTAAAGAATTATGGATAAGAACTTAACAGCATTAAACCCAGCATTGGTGTGGAAGCACTTTGCCGAGATTTGTAACATACCTCACCCTTCGCACAGTGAGGATAAGATTCGCCAGTATCTGGTCGATTTCGCCGTAGCGCACAACATCGAGCACTCGGTGGATGAGGCGGGCAATGTATATATGACAAAGCCAGCGACTGCGGGTATGGAGGATAGAAAAGGTATCGTTTTGCAGGCGCACATGGATATGGTGCCACAGAAGAACAACGATAAGGAGTTTGACTTTATCAACGACCCAATCGAGGCCTACATCGACGGTGAGTGGGTGACTGCAAACGGCACTACACTTGGCGCAGACAACGGTATCGGCGTGGCTGCTATCCTCGCAATCTTTGAGGATGATAGCGTGGCTCACGGTCCTATCGAGGGTCTTATCACCGCAACCGAGGAGACTGGTATGGATGGCGCTTTCGGCTTGAAGGGCGGTCTGTTGAAGGGCGATATTTTGCTTAACCTCGACTCTGAAACCGAGGGCGAGTTGTATGTAGGCTGCGCTGGTGGTACGGATGTGAATGCCGAGAAGGTGTGCGCTTGGGAGGCTGCTCCAGCAGATGGTTATCAGGCGTTGGAGATTGCCGTTAAGGGCTGCAAGGGTGGTCACTCTGGTATCCAGATTATCTGCCAGCGTGCTAACGCTAACAAGTTGCTCGCTCGCGTGTTGCGTAAGATTGGCGAGTGGAAGTTGGCTTCAATCGACGGCGGTGGCTTGCGTAATGCTATCCCTCGTGAGGCTACTGCGGTTGTGATGGTTGAGCAGAGCAAGGTTGCCGAGGCTTTGAAGGTGGTTGCCGAGTTCGAGCAGGCTGTTGTAGCCGAGTTCGCGGGCATCGAGGACTCTATCTCGGTTAAGGCTGCGGAGGTGGCTGCTCCAGCACAGGTGATGTGCGCGGAGGATGCTTGGAAGTTGGTTTGTGCATTGGTGGGTTGTCCTGATGGCGTTGATAAGATGTCGATGGCTATGGAGGGCTTGGTGCAGACATCTAACAATATGGCTCGCGTGGTATCTGATGGCGAGAAGGTGAAGATGCAGACACTCGTTCGTTCGTCAGTTCGCTCGGAGAAGGAGGCGTTGGCTGACTCAATCAAGGCTGTGTTGGAGATGGCGGGCTTTGAGGTTGTGCTCTCGGGCTCATACGACGGCTGGAACCCAAATATGCAGTCGCCAATCTTGAAGGCTATGCTGGAGTCTTATGAGGCACTCTACGGCAAGTGCCCAGCCGTTACGGCTATCCACGCAGGTTTGGAGTGCGGTATCATCGGCTCAAACTACCCAGGCTTGGATATGATTTCATTCGGACCTACAATCTGCTACCCACACTCTCCAGATGAGAAGGTTGAGATTGCATCGGTTGCGAAGTTCTACGATTTCTTGTTGCATACATTGAAGAACGCTCCTAAAAAATAAGAGGTGATGTATCCACATAAAGATATATCAAAGACTTGGTTTGTGCTGGTCAATCCTGTGGCGGGCTTCAGTCGTGGACTGGAGGATTTGCCGCTGATTACCAAACTTATACGCGAGAACGAGATTCCCTATGAGTTGGTCTTCTCGCAGCATAAACACCATGTCACAGAACTCACCGTTCAGGCCGTGAAGGATGGCTATCGCCACATTATGGTCATCGGTGGTGACGGTACGCTGCACGAGGTTGTAAACGGTCTGTTTATCCAGCAGACCGTTGAGCCCTCGGAGGTGACTATCGGCGTGGTGGCTGTGGGTACGGGCAACGACTGGATTCGTATGTTCGGTCTGCCGAAGAACTACTCGGAGGCTATTCGCGCCATCAAGGAGGGCTACACCTTCTTGCAGGATGTGGGCGAGGTGCAGTATGAGCAGTCGCAGTTCAAGCAGGTGCGATATATGGCTAATGTGTCGGGCGTCGGCTTTGACCCTTCGGTGACGAAGATTTATGAGCACTACAAAGCAAAGGGTTTGCGTGGCAGACACCTCTACGCGAAGGGTTGCGTGAAGAGTTTTTTGCGATATAAATCTACGGGTGTGAAGGTGTGGATTGACGGCGAGTTGATTCATAAAGACCTGTTATTCAGCGCCGCAATCGGTATCGGTAAGTATAACGGAGGCGGTACGCAGCAGTTGCCATTGGCGGTGGCGGATGATGGATTGTTTGATATCACGCTCATCAAGCCGATGTACTGGTGGCAGATTATCTTCCGTCTGCGTCGCTTGTTTAACGGCGATATTTACAGTATCGGACATGTGAAGCACTACCGCGGTCGCCACCTGCGTATCGAATCAACACCCGAGATTATGGTCGAGGTGGATGGCGAGTTGCTGGGTAATACTCCGCTGGAGTTTGACATCCGCAAGCAGGCAGTTCGCGTAATCGTGAATAAGGAGTTTCTTGAGAAATAAAATTGCTCGAAGCGATCTATGAAGAAGTTGGTTTATAGTGCGATATTCTTGCTGATGTGGGTTCTCTTTTCAAACTTTCAGTGTGAAGAGGATGGGCATGGCAGAGGCTCTTGGTATGTATCGAATGCGACAGAGGAGACATTGGTTGTAAATATCGTTACGGCAAAGGGTACAGATGAGATTCTCATTAAAGCGGGGAATAGAAATGAATTACTGGCTTGGTATTATTTTGATAACCCTGTTTTTGATGACATCTATAGCGCTATATGGGGAGATACTCTCTCTTTGGCTAATGCCAAAGTGGTGGTTGAGTCGGAGGATGGTGAGGTCTTGAGGACTTGGTCTTATGAAGGACGAGAGGATGAGGGACGACAATTTTTTAATGGTAAAGATTGGTTGAGTTTTGTGCCTACCTCTGGAACTCTTGCTTGGGAGTTTACGATTTTGCCCGAAGATTTGGTGCAAGAATAGGATTGTAACCGAGGCGTAGAAGAGAAAAACTCCGCACCATAAACGGAAAATTTTTAGAGGCTGTTGCAGTGATGCGACAGCCTCTAAAGTTTAAGTGAAAAAGGTAATATTACGATTGGTGATGGTTACTTTTTCTGCGGCGTGGATTGCGCTGGTGCGGGCTCAAGGATGTCCACTTCAGTGACCTCTATCACCCAGTCAAACAGGTCGTTAGCGCACTCGCTTTGGAACTTGTTAATCTGCGTCTGCGACGAGGTGTCGCTCTTGATTACATCACTCAAAAACGCATCAACCGAGGTGTAGTAATTGTTTACCTTCTGTGCCAGACAACGGTAGAATGCGTGGCGCTCGTCGTGCGAGAGTTTGTCGGGGAGGATGCCCTGCTTTACGAGTGTGTGGTAGGGGTAGAGGTGGCGCATATTCGCAGCGTCCTCGTTGAGTTCTTCGACGATGGCAGTCACAACGAACATATCGACCGTGTCGTCCACCGCTGGCAGTTCGACAAAGGTTGCGTAGGCGGGGTATGCCACCTCAATGTCGTTTGCTACGCCATCGGTGAAGATGACAAACTCGGGCTCGGTGAGATCCTGAAGATAGACCATATCACGATAACTTTTGAGCGCATCGCGCAGAGCCTTTCGCTGTTCGTGATTCCACTTTGTCTGCTGTGAGCAACTTGCCACAACGATGGCAAAAAACGATAAAAGAATAATTGGTAGGTGTCTTTTCATATCACAAGTTTTTTGAATAATTATGCCATACAGTGAGCAATTGCTGTGCCAAAATCGGCAGCGGAAAGGGGGCGGTGGCTCTTCGTTATAGAATTTGGACAAATGCTGATATGACGAAACGGGCGCAGCATCGGAAAGTTGTTGGTTTTAATGAAAAAACTCGATTTTCTGCAATCCTTAAACTTTATGTGACCTTTTGGCATAAAAGTGATACTTTTTGTTGGTCATATCAAGATAAAGTATTACCTTTGCGCGTTATGCGTAAATTAAATTTTTATAAACAGATTATTGGTCTCATCGCAGCACTTATGTGTGTGATGCCTGTGGCGTTTGCCCAGCAGGCAAAGATGGTGACCGTGAGCGGCACAATCACATCTTCGGATGACAAGCAGCCATTGATTGGCGTGTCGATTGTTGCTGGCGAAATGCAAGGAGTGACCTCGGATATCGATGGTGCGTACAGCATCACGGTGGCGGGCGGAACGGTGCTCACATTCTCTTACCTGGGCTTCCAGGAGGTGCAGTGGGCGGTGCCATCTGACCGCGCAGAGGTTAAGTATGATCTCGAGATGAAGAGCGAGTCGGAGTCGATTGACGATGTCGTTGTCATCGCATACGGTGTGCGTAAAAAGGGCACCGTGGCTGGTTCTATCTCAAGCGTAAAGACCGAGAAGATTGAATCGACACCTACCGCAGCCTTCGATCAGGCGTTGCAGGGTCAGGTGGCTGGTCTTACCGTCTTGTCGAACACCGGTGAGCCAAGCGCATCGGCAGTGATGACAATTCGTGGTACGAACTCAATCAACTCTGGTACAGCACCCCTCTACATCTTGGATGGCGTGCCTATTTCAAGCAGTGATTTTAATACTATCAACCCTGCCGACATCGAGTCGTTGTCGGTGTTGAAGGATGCCTCATCAACATCAATCTATGGCGCGCGTGCGGCAAATGGTGTTATCGTTATCACCACAAAGCGCGGCTCGCGTGCAGAGCGCCCACGCATCGAGTATCGTATGCAGATGGGTTTCTCGCAGGTGGCAAGCGGAAAGTGGGACTTGATGAACACCCAGGAGCGTATCGCATACGAGAAGGAGATTGGTATGACCGAGGGTCAGAACTATAATGTGCTGGGTCAGATTGATGTGAACTGGATGGATGTGGTGTTCAACTCATCGGCAATGCTCCAGAGCCACGAGTTGGCGGTGTCGGGCGCAGATGACAAGAGCAACTACTACCTCTCGGGCGGATATTACAGCCAGGATGGTACTGCCGTTGGCTCATTGTTCGAGCGCTACTCGATGCGTGCTAACTTCGACCGCAAGGCGGCTTCGTGGTTGAAGGTGGGCAGCAACACAATGCTCAACTTCCAGAACATCCAGCAGGCTGACGAGGGCTCATATACATTGGTTACGCCTATCTCGGCGGCTCGTTTTATGATGCCTTACTGGGACCCATATCGCAAGGATGGCTCGCTGGCGTCAATCAACGATGGCTCGTGGAAGGGTAATGGTCAGAACCCATTGGAGTGGTTGGACAACAACCCAGTGACCTACAAGAAGTACAAACTTATCCAGACCGTATATGCCGAGGCTACGCCAATGGAGGGCTTGACCTTGCGCTCGCAGTTTGGTGTGGATTACTCACATACAACCGGTTTCGGTAAGTCATACCCAAGTTATGCTCCTAATCAGGGTCAGGGCTCGGCGTCACGCTCAACAACCGATGGTCACACGCTGACGATGACCAACACGGCTAACTACCGTTTTAACCTCGGCAACGACCACTCATTCAACTTTATGGTGGGTCACGAGGGTGTGGACTACCACTATGAGGCGTTCAGCCTGATGACCAAGGGTCAGAACAACGACCGCTTGACAAACATCTCGACTGGTACACGCGCAACATCGTGGAGCGACACAACCGACTCGGACTACGGCTTCTTGTCGTTCTTCTCGCGTGGCGAGTATAACCTCCGCAACACATATTTTATCGAGGCGGCAGTTCGTGCCGATGGCTCGTCGCGCTTCGGTACATCACGCCGCTGGGCAGCCTTCTGGTCAGTAGGTTTTATGTGGGACTTGCGTAACGAGAAGTGGATGGACTCTGCATCGCGCTGGCTGACAAATGCACAGGTGTCTGTTTCGACTGGTACATCGGGTAACTCGTCGATTCCAAACTATGAGCACTTGGCTTTGGTGGGCGGCGGTCTTGACTATGTGGGCGACGCTGGTGTAGGCCTGATGCAACCAGGTAACGAGAACCTGGGTTGGGAGAAGCCTTGGACATCGAACCTCGGTATCCACGCGGGCTTCTGGAATCGCTTGAATGTAGATTTGGAACTCTACTACAAGCGTACATCGGATATGTTGATGGAGGTGCCAGCACCTTACTCAACAACGGGTTACGGCTACTATTGGGATAATGTCGGCGTGATGGTCAATGCGGGTGCCGAGATTAATGTGAACGCAACATTGATTGCTGCAAAGAACTTTAACTGGTCGGTGAATGCCAATGTATCATACAACCACAATGAGATTGTTGAACTCTACAACGGCGTAACAGAGTATGAGCGCTCGAACACCAACACCAAGTTGGTGGTAGGTCATCCTCTTGGCGAGTTCTACATCAACCGTTATGCGGGTGTGAACCCTGCAAATGGTGACGCCTTGTGGTATGACAAGAACGGCGAACTCACAACCGAACTCCGTGACGAGGATAAGGTGCTCGTGGGTAAGAGTTACCACGCTCCTTGGCAGGGTGGTTTCGGTACTGCTATGAGTTGGAAGGGTCTTTCGCTCTCGGCGCAGTTCAGTTGGGTGGCTGACCGCTGGATGATTAACAACGACCGCTACTTCGACGAGTCGAATGGTCGTTTTGCATCTTACAACCAGTCGGCGCGTCTGCTTGACCGCTGGAAGAAGCCCGGTGATGTGACCGACATCCCACGCCACGGCGAGTACACCGAGTTCGATAGCCGATTGCTGGAGGATGCTTCGTTCCTTCGCTTGAAGAATGTGATGATTAGTTACTCATTGCCATCAGAGTGGTTGAAGAAGAGCCGCGTGGTGAGTGGTGCGAGAGTATATGCACAGGCGCAGAACCTCTTGACCTTTACCAAGTTCTCGGGTCTTGACCCAGAGGGTACTTCAAACATCTATGCGGCACAGTATCCAATGTCGCGACAGTTTACTTTTGGTTTGGACTTAACTTTCTAATGCGTAATGAAGAGTATTATATATAATATAAAGGTAATGGTTGCCATCGTGGTGGCATCATTCACTATGGCATCGTGTCTTGAGAAGGAGCCCGAATCGGCAATCCCAGTTGATCAGGCGATGCAGACCTATGAGGACGCCGAGCAGACGGTGACTGGTATCTATGCAATGTTGAAGAGCAGCGCACTGTTCAGTGGCTACCTCACACTCCTGCCAGATATTCAGACCGACCTTGTTTATGCCGTTGATGGTTATACAAATGTCTATGGTAACTTCTGGCAGTGGGATGTGCGTCCTACAAATGCCGAGATTGAGTCGGTGTATGCTGGCTTGTACTCGGTGATTTCTAACTGTAACTTCTACCTTGAGCGTATCGACAAGATTATCTCGGCGCAGACCGACGATGACCGCATCACAACGCTTGAGTTCTACACTGGTGAGGTATATACAATCCGTGCGTTGGCTTACTCGGAGTTGTTGAAAAACTACTGCAAGGCATACGACCCTGCTACGGCAAAGGATGAGTTGGGTGTGGTGCTTCGCAAGCATTACTCGGAGCCAGAGCCAGCCATCCGCGCTTCGCTCTATGACTCTTACGAGTTCGTTTTGAGCGACCTGGAGAAGGCAGAGGAGTTGCTCGACGAGGATTATGACGCTTATAGTTCATACTACATCACCAAGGGCGTTGCACACGCATTGCACGCTCGCGTGGCGCTCAATATGCAGGATTGGGAGTCGGCAATTGAGTATTCGTCGAAACTCATCGACCACAAGAACAACGCCTATGCACTCTCGGCGGCTAACTCTTACTACACATCTAATATGACCTATTTCGACTATATGTGGCAGTATGATTTGGGCACAGAGGTAATCTGGCAGTTGGGCTTCACAACCACCTCTTATGGTGGTGCGTTGGGTCAGGTCTTCCTGAACTTTACCAACGACTATTACTACTACTATCCAGACTATGTGCCAGCGCAGTGGGTGCTTGACCTCTACTCATCGGGCGATATGCGTTATAACTCATACTTCGCGCAGTTCGCGACGGGTTATGACCACAATCTCCAGTGGCCATTGCTGGTGAAGTATTATGGTAATCAGAATTTTATCTCAAATGCGCTGATTTACCATGTCTCTATGCCAAAGCCATTCCGCTTGGCAGAGCAGTACCTGATTCGTGCCGAGGCTTATTGCCGTCAGGCGAAGCCAGACTACTCGGCAGCGTCGAAGGACCTGGCAACATTGCGTGCAAGCCGCCTCACTTCGAGCGGTGGCGTATCGCTCACAGCCGACAACTGCATCCAGGCAATCGCCGAGGAGCGTGTGCGCGAACTCTATATGGAGGGTTTCCGCCTGAACGACATCAAGCGTTGGGGCAAACTCTACAACAATGGCGAGGGCTTCCAGCGTGAGCCACAGAGCAACTCACTCGAGAAGGGTAGTTCGCTCAAGATTACGGCTGACCATCCTCTGTTTGTGTGGCCAATCCCACAGCACGAGATTGAGGCGCCAGGCTCGCAGGTTCAACCTAACGAAAGCAACAAGTAATGATGATGAAGATGAAAAAGATATATTTGATGTTATCGGCAGTCGTTGCGCTGCTCGCTGTGGCGTGCGACGAGGAGTATATGACTTACTCTGATGCCGAGTATGTGATGTTCGCCGAGCAGCAATCGACCAATATGGTGCTCGTCGATCAGGAGTATTTCTCGGTGCCTGTTGCTTCTACCGTGGCGTGCGACTACGACCGCACATTTGGCGTGGAGGTTATCGACAAGGGCAGCAATGCCATCGAGGGCAAGCACTACCGCTTGTTGAGCAACAGCGTGACCATCCCTGCGGGCGAACTCGCGGCGGATGTGAAGGTGGCGGGTATCTACGAGAATATCGAGCCAACCGACTCGCTGGGTTTCGTGTTGAAACTCGTTATGCCTGAGCAGTTGAAGTTTGACCTCTATGAGGATAGCGACCAGACAAAGGTCGTTATGTATAAGAGTTGTCCTTTCGATAGAAACAACTTCACAGGCTGGTGTATCCTCACATCGCTCTTGTTGCGCGACTATCCTGGTGACAATGTAAGTTATCAGCGTTTGATTCGCACCGAGGCGCACCCAACCGAGGATAGGACCGTTATCCTGCGCAGTTGCTTCTATGATGGTTATGATGTGACAATCACATTCAATCCTGAAGACCCCGCTAACCCATTGGTGACGATGGACAAGGACCAGATTATCAGCGACGAGTCGTCGGTGTTTGGTCAGATTTTGGGGGATAACAAGATTCTCACCACCCACTCAAACTACTATCCATCGTACTTCAATTCGTGTCAGCGATTTGTGGAGTTGTGGAACCATGTTTATGTTGAGAACCTGGGCGAGATGGTAGGTACTGTGGGCCACTACTACAACATCCTCGAGTGGATTAGCGACGAGGAGGCAGAGCGCTTGCAGCGTGAGGGAATGTAATGAAAAACACAAACTTTATATATTGTAGTTCAAAAAATTCCAACTATGAAAAAGAACATTTTTTATTTGTTGTGCGGTTTGATGGGTCTTTCAATGCTCATGACTGCATGTGAAAAGGGAGGCGACGAGCAGCAGCCAATCTTCCCAGTGAGGGTTGATGCTCTTATTATTGCTTCAAATGGTTCTGAGACTCATACAATCAAACCTAATATGGATTGGTCGATTGAGTTGTCGAACAAGACCGACTTCTATATGATGGAGGGTAACAACGAGGTTTACAACTTGCGTGGTACTGCAGGTGAGCAGACAATCACCATCTATGCTCGCGAGGTTGTTGATTTCGATGAGGATCACACTTGTGAGTTGAAGATGACTATGGGTGGTCAGACAAAGACTATCGCAACAGTTATGGTACTCAAGAGCAACCGTTCTGTGTCAGTTTATGCTGCCGAGGTAGAGGATGGCGCTTATGTAGGCGAGGAGGATGAGGATGGTAACTTCATCTATGCTTACAGCCCATCGCTCGTACAGTCAATCTCTATGCCTTACTCATTCGAGGCTGGTTACACTTCAGTTGTGAAGGTGAACGCAAACTTCGACTGGATTGTTGAGACTCCAGAGTGGATTATGCCAGTAGAGGGTGGCGACGCTAACACAGATGTTGAGTTGGTATTCCAGATTAACAAGGAGGCTTACCCAGCAAATGGTACCATTGGCGAGATTAAGTTCCTCGACGCTAACAACGAGTCAAAGGTGGGTGCCACAGTGGCTATCGCATTCGATTACGCAGCAAACACAATCGAGGCTATTTGGATGGAGGAGCCTGCTTACATTGCTGTGGCAGATGGCTCATCTTGGCCATTCAACGAGAACGCAATCTCTGACTACGAGTTCTTGAGCACTTACGATGTTTATTACGCATCACAGTGGGATAGCGAGACCTCTTACCGCATCTCAAAGCCAGTTAAGTCTTTCAAGGCTTACTCTTACGCTGCTTCTGGCAACTTCGAGGAGATTACTGGCGAGGAGTCTTGGCTGGCTGGTTCATCAGCAGAGGGTCTTCCATTTATGTACATCACAATGGACGACTCAAAATCAACTGCTGCGGCTGCAAAGAACGAGGTTACTGGCGAGTTGGAGGGTGTATTGGTTGTTGAGTTCGAGGATGGCAGCTTCTCTGCTATCTACTGCCACTACAACGCTAAAAAGCAGGGCGGCTCAACTGGCGATGTACAGATTGTATCTGACTATGCCGAGATGTTGGGCGTCACTTTGACTTTGCTCGCAGAGGGTGACGAGGATTACAGCTACGACTATGCCGAGATGGGCGTTCCACAGTACCGCTTGAAGTACACAATGCCTGGTGGCGTTGCTGCACTTTCATTGCCAGAGGGTATGGTTTACCCATTGGCAGAGTGGATTACAACAGAGGGCGAGAACAGCTATATGTGGATTTATATGAATCCAGTGGGTATGGAGCTCCCAGCAAAGGGTGTGCTTCAGGTGTTCTCACCAACTTGGGAGACTGCGGTAGTTATCTACTGCGTCTATGACCCAGCATAGTGCCTGGTGATTTCGATACCCCGTCTCGGACGGGGCGGGGTTCGCTTTTTTATAGTGGGGGAGGAGTTCCCGATGAACTATAGATATAGAGTTTTTTTATTGAAACGATAAAGATGAAAACTATAAAATTTTCCGTATGCGTAGTGTTGCTGATGCTCTTCGGCGTGATGGGCTTTGTGTCGTGCAACGACACCGATGCCGTGGACAATCGTGAGCAAGAGTACGGATACGCACAATTCAAACTTTACAAGAAGGCCTCTTATGAGGGTACGGGTGCCGAGCAGGTTGCCGCAACGCGAGCAGTCAAGCAGGAACTCAACTACCTCGCAGAGGCGAGCAAGATTAAGGTAATCCTCACCTTCGAGGGTACCACTATCGCGCAGACCCTGACTCTCTCGGCGGCGGATGAGGCGTTGGCAGAGTATGGTATGCGAAGCGATAAGTTGAAACTTTTGGTGGGCGACTATCGTCTGGATGCGTTTGTGTTGTATGACGCCTACGACGAGGAGGTCTATAAGAGTTCGGCAAGCGACATCGGCGAGTTCAAGGTGCTCTCGGGTGGTCTGTCGGTGCACGATGTGACTATCAATGTCGAGCCTCGCGGTCAGGTGAAGTTCACCTTCAAGAAGGAGTTTTCAAAGGAAACGCGTGCTGCCGTTAGAGAGTACACATTCGACGAGGTGAATTATGTGAATATCAATGTGGCGCAGATTCTCGCGTCGGGTGCGTTGTCAAACCCCGTGAAGTTCGAGAAGTTGCCAGTGGATTTCTCGTTGCACTTGGATACTGACAAGGGCTCATTCCAGACCTCAACTTTGGTGTGCGATACTTTGGTGTCGTTGCCTGCGGGTAACTACAAGATTACCTCTTATGAGACTTTGGACGAGAGCAAGAAGTTGCTTGAGAGCAACACCCGCCCAGCAGATAGCCCATTTGAGGTGTCGGATAACAAGATTACCGAGACCGATGTGAAACTCACCCTCAACGAGAGCGACGAGTACCTGAAGGACTACTACGCTCTGTATGAGATTTGGAAGGCGTTGGACGGCGAGAACTGGTACTACGACGGCGAGGAGTGGAGCAAGGGCGCAAACTGGAACTTCAACAAGGACCTCGACCTGTGGGGCGACCAGCCAGGTGTGCAGTTGCACTCGAATGGTCGTGTGGCGTTCATCGACATCAGTTGCTTCGGCTTCCGTGGTCATATGCCAGCGGCGTTGGGTCAGCTTACGGAGTTGATTCAGTTGTACCTGGGTACGCACAACGATACCAACATTATGAATTACGACCCATCGCTTGCTATGGACCAGTCGCTTACGGAGCGTGGTCGCAACCGTATGGAGAACCATCGTAAGTATTTGAGCCAGTTGCACACACCTACGCAGGTGTCAGAGCCAGTGGCGCGTGCCTTGGCTGAGAACGGAATCTCTATCCCAGCGATGTCGCTCTATGAGAAGATGTCGGAGAACGAGATTTTCAATATGGCAACAGGTGAGCAGCGCAACATCCAGTTGATGGATACCAACCACGGCACATTGTGCAATGGCTTGCGCTCGTTGCCAAAGGAGATTGGCAACCTGAAGAAGTTGGAGTACCTCTACATCGCAAACAGCGAGATTGAGAGTATGCCAGAGGAGATTGCCCAGTTGGAGTCTTTGACCGATATCGAGATTTACAACTGCCCTAATATGAAGCAGTTCCCAATGGCGGTGTGTGAGATGCCTGAACTCGTGTCACTCAACATCTCAAACAACGCGCAGTGGTCGGCAGAGGAGATTTACAAGGGTATCGACGGCTTGGCAAAGGGTCCTTCGGCAGAGAAGATTCAGATTTTGTATGCTCGCCAGAATATGTTGGAGGAGTTGCCAGAGTCGTTCAAGAATATGCGTAAGATTGGCCTGATTGACTTGGCTGTAAATAGAATCTCGAAGATTCACCCATTCGGCAAGGAGGTAGTTCCAGTGCAGTTGTATCTCGACTTTAATGAGTTGGAGTCGTTGCCAAGAGATGAGGAGGGTTACTTCTGCGGCTATGACGACATCGAGAACTTCTCGGTGAAGTATAACCGCTTGACCAAGATTCCTAATATCTTCTCGGCAAAGAGCAACTTTATGATTAAGTCGGTGGACTTCTCGGGCAACAACATCACAGGTTGCGAGGGCGAGGAGGATGGCTCATATAAGGGTATCAATGTCGAGACATTCACTCTCGCGCAGAACCCAGATATGAAGACCTATCCAAAGGCGTTTGCCGAGACTAACTCGACGATTGCCTACATCATCCTGCGTGCCTGCGGCATCGAGGAGATTCCAGAGGGTGCGTTCACATATCGCAACTCGGTGAATATGCAGTCGTTCGACCTCTCGTACAACAAACTCAAGAAGTTGCCACGCGATATGCACGCGGGTAATTTCCCATATCTCTATGGTGTGGACTTGTCGTTCAACTCGTTCAGCTCGTTCCCATTCGAGCCATTGGACAGCAGCGGTCTGACAGTCTTTGCTGTGCGCAGCCAGCGTAACGAGAAGGGTGAGCGTTGCTTGCGCGAGTGGCCAGCGAACATCGGTTTGCACAAGGGATTGCGTGGCTTGTACCTCGGTTCAAACGACCTTCGCAAGATTGATGACACTATTTCTACCTTGATATATTATCTGGATATCAGCGACAATCCAAACATCATCTTCGATGCTTCGGATATCTGCTACGCTTGGCAGGTGGGTGCTTACATCCTGATTTATGACAAGAGCCAGAATATCTTGAATTGTGATTTAATGTTACAGTAAAATGGCGGCTATGAAGATGAGAAAATTTTTGATTTTAGGATTTTTGTCGCTCGCCATTGTGGCTTGTAGCGATGACAAGGGCACGGGCAACTCTTCAATCGAGAACAGCAACATCCGTATGGAGGCTGTTGGCGGTGTGGAGAAGATTAGAATTGACATTGCCGACCGTTGGATTGCATCAACCGACAACCCTTGGATTACCGTTTCGCCAGCCAATGGCGTGGGTAGCGCTGTGTGTGAGTTCAAGATTGACTCGGCACTCACAGCCGAGCCTCGTCAGGGCGTGGTGCGCATCCAGAACCTCTCAACCTGGGAGTCGAAGGAGATTGTAGTGGATCAGCAGGGCTTCCCTTACACTATTGAGTTGGAGGAGGGTAGCAAGTCGTTGAAGAGTTATAAGGCAGCCGAGCAGCGTTACTTCGATGTTGTGGTGCGCTCGAATGTGGATTTCGATGTTGTCATCCCTGAGGATATCGATTGGTTGAAGTATGACACCTATAAGCTCAACCTCAACCGCGGTATGCGCCCTCGTCAGGTGAAGGTGCGCTTCCGTTGGGGCATCAACACCAAGTCGGTGGAGCGTCTGGCTGAGGTTAAGTTTGCACCAAAGTCGAATGTTGAGATGTCGCGCAACGATGTGTTGGCAGTAGTGCAGGAGGGCGCAGAGCCCATCATCCCTGACACTCGCTCGGGCGACTCAACGGCTCTGTTGGCTATTGCTCGTAACCTCGAGGTGATGTCGCAGTGGGACTCTTCGCAGCCTATGACAATGTGGAGCGGAGTGGTGCTCTGGGATGAGGCTATGGAGGGGTGCACACCCGAGAAGGTGGGTCGAGTGAAGTCGGCTGACTTCGCGTTGTTCAACACCAAGGAGGCTATCCCATTTGAGGTGCGTTACCTTACTGCAGCCGAGGAGTTGTACTTCTTTGGTAATGCGAACACCTTCCTCAAGAGCCTTGAGTTGGGCGAGGATATCTGCGAGCTTACGCAGTTGCGTCGCCTGACTATTGGTAGCTACGGCTTGGTGTCGTTGCCAAAGAGCTTGAGCAAGTTGAAGAATCTGGAGTATCTAAATGTCTGCGCAAACAACTTCCAGACTGTGCCAGATGTGCTCACAAAGCAGAACTTCCCAAAGTTGCGCTCGCTTGTGATGAATGCCAACCAGCGCAGCACGGTTTACGATTTGAGTAATACCATTAAGGTGAACCTCGGTGGTTTTATCGACGAGCCACAGTTCCCGGTGGATTTGTTGAAGTGGGATTTGGATACATTGGTATTGTCGGTGAACTACTTGCAGGGTGAGTTGCCATCGTTCGAGGATGATGACACGGTGCCAGTCTATACGCAGGAGGATATCGAGCGAGCAGACTCGTTGCCACAGTTCCTTGCTGACAACCGTATCAAGAAGGTGATGCCTTCGACAAAGCGTTTTGCCATTAACTTCAACCGCTTGTCAGGTAAGTTGCCTGATTGGTTGCTCTACCACCCATCACTCGACTGGTGGATTCCTTACAGCTTGGTATTCAGCCAGGAGGGTCGTGACCAGAAGGGTGTGTCGGCAGGCTTTGATAACGAGCCAACGAGCTTGAATTACTATTACGATGTATACACTAAAAAGGAGAGAATTGACTACACCGTCAATGAGTAATGGCAACTAAAAGATGATGAAGATGAAACAGCGTATATTATATTTTTTACTCCTTCTTGTCTGCGTGGCACAGGTTGCCTGCGTGAAGGAGAGTGGCTTGGGCGAAGAGCCTGTTGAGAAGCCATTTGCCGAGGGTGAGTTGCTCGTGAAGTTCACACCCGAGGTTGCCGATATGATTGCACAGGTGGAGCCTACACGCAGCGGTATGGTTACTCGTAGCGGCGTGCCTTCAGTGGATGTGGTGATGGATATCATCGGCACATACCAGCTCGAGCGTGTGTTCCCTTATGATGAGAGTCGTGAGGAGGTGACTCGCCAGAGCGGTCTTAACCAGTGGTATGTGGTGCGCTTCGGTGGCGACTTTACTGCCGAGCAGGTTGCAAAGCAGTTTGAGGCGTTGGGCGAAGTGCAGAAGATTGACTTCAACCGCACAATCAAGCGTGCTTATACAGGCAAGGCTACTCCGCTTTCGGAGTCAAAGGTTAAGCGTATGTCGGCAATGGCAACACGCTCGGCGATGAACGACCCTTTGCTGGCGATGCAGTGGCACTTGGTAAATAATGGCGATATGTTCACCTCGGGCGAGAAGGTAAAGTCAGTGAAGGATGCCGATGTACAGTGCGCCGAGGCGTGGAAGCGCTCAACGGGTGATGAGTCTGTAATCGTGGCTGTGCTTGACGAGGGTATCTTCGTGGAGCATCCCGACCTTGTGAACAGCATCTGGGTGAATGAGGACGAGGTAAATCGTTCTACCAAGGATAACGATGGTAACGGCTACAAGGGCGACTACCACGGTTATAACTTTGCTCACGACATCGGTCTTATCACCTGGAACGATGCCTACGACTCTGGTCACGGCTCGCATGTGGCGGGTGTAATCGCAGCGCAGAACGGCAACGGCATCGGTATCAGCTCAGTGGCTGGTGGCGACGCAAAGAATTCGGGCGTGAAGATTATGGTGTGCCAGATTTTCTCTGGTAATGTAGGTGCTTCGGGTATTGCCGTGGCGCGCGCTATCAAGTATGCCGCAGATAATGGTGCTGTGGTGTTGCAGTGTAGCTGGGGTTATGTGTCGGGTCGTGCAAACGAGTACGACTGGGGCTATGCAGGCTTCGCTTCGCAGGAGGAGTGGGAGGCAGGTGCTCCACTCGAGAAGGATGCACTTGACTACTTCACTCACAATGCAGGCTCACCTAACGGCGCAATTGATGGTGGTATCGCAGTCTTTGCGGGTGGTAACGAGTCTGCTCCTATGGCGGGCTACCCAGGCGCATCGGATGACTATATCTCGGTAGCGGCTACCGCAGCGGACTTTACTCCAGCCGTTTACACCAATTATGGTCCTGGTACAAGCGTATCGGCTCCAGGTGGTGACCAGGATTACTACTACGATTATGTAGACGATGAGCATAACTACGGCGAGGTAGGTTGTGTGCTTTCAACTCTGCCTTACCACATCAGCAAGAGCGGTTATGGTTATATGGAGGGTACTTCAATGGCGTGTCCTCATGTGTCGGGCGTTGTGGCGTTGGGTATCTCTTACGCTACGCAGTTGCGTCGCCACTTCAAGGCTACGGAGTTGAAAGATTTGCTTATCAACACAACTGTGCCTATCGACTCATATATGACAGGCGTGAAGGAGTATCGTCGCTATGTTGCCGACATCGGTCCACAGCAGCCTATGCAGCTCAATATCGCACCTTTTAAGGGTCAGATGGGCTCGGGTCAGGTAAGCGCTGCCAAGTTCCTTGAGGCTATCGAGGGCGCTGGCTCTGATATGAAGTTCCCTAACCTCTACATTGCCTCTGGCAGTCAGGTGGCTGTTGCTCCTGCGCGTTATTTCGTAGGTGGAGATAAGCTCTCGTTTGAGGTTTCTATTGTAGATTCTTCGGTTGCATCGTGCGAGAAGCAGGGCGCTAAGTACATCTTCAAGGGCTTGAAGAATGGCTCAACAAAGGCTTCTGTGAAGGCTTCAAATGGTGAGACTCACTCATTTGTAATCACAGTTCGTGAGGGTGCAACTGATAACGGTTGGATGTAATATGCTGCCCTGCGTGAAGAGATATCTGTTGCTATGTGCTGCCATAATCGTTTGTGGCAGCGCTGCGGCGCAGATTAAACTCATCTCACGCGAGAAGTTAGACAGCGTAGCCAACCCACGCACGGTGGAGGGGCAAAGATGCTCTTTGAGGGCGGCGCGACCATCTCGTTTGGCACAATCAGCGAGGATGCTGGTAAGTGGGAGAAGGTGTTGGAGTGGCGCAATGGCGGCGAGGAGACGCTTGTCATTACGCGCGTGACAACAACCTGTTCGTGCTTGCAGGCGGTGGCTGATAAGGGCGCAGTGAAGCGAGGCGGAAAGTCCGCAATCCGCTTGGCGTACTACCCGAAAGGTCACCCAGGTAAGGTGGAGCAGAGGGTGTTTGTATATACAAACCTCTCGTCAAGCAAGCCTACGGCGATTGTGACACTCAAGGGCGTGGTGACCCCATCTGCAGACCATAGCACCGACTACCCATACCATCGTGGCGAGTTGCGATTAAGACGCGATACGCTGCACTTGATAGGTGACAGGTCGCAGACCGAGCGCATTGCTTGCTTAAACAGCGGCACTCGTGCGATGCGATTGGTGGCAGATTCGATGCTCTCGTCGCGAGGCTTGTCCCTGCGTACAGAGCCTGAGGTGCTGCCAGCGGGCGGCGAGGGTGACCTCTTGGTGACTTACACCCCCGAGAAGGATGCCAAGCGACCATTGTGGCTGAAACTATACATCAAGGGTTTGGCGCTGCCGTTGCGTGAGCGTGAGATTTACATTAAGATTGAAAGTGAAGAGAAATAAAAATTAGAGATATGAAAAAGTTTTTGAAAGGAGCATTTTTGGCTCTGATGGCTATGGTTGCGATGACTTCGTGTGTCGAGGATGATAGCAAGTGGGTAGCACCGCTCGATGTTACGCCTAACAATATCGCGGGCTCGTGGCGTCTGGATAGCTGGAGTGGCGGCGAGTTGGCGGAGGGTAGCTTCGTCTATATTGACTTTGTTCGTGCCGACCGCACCTACACACTCTACCAGAACATCGACAGCCAGCAGACTCGCGTCATTACGGGTCGCTACTACATCGAGAACGATGCCGAGTGTGGCGCAATCATCCGCGGTAGTTACGACTACGGCAATGGCGATTGGGCTCACCGCTACATCGTGACAAACCTTACCGAGGATAGTATGATGTGGACTGCGAAGGATAACCCAGAGGATGTGAGCATCTATATCCGTGCCGACATTCCTGCCGACCTCAAGGAGGAGTAGGGTAAAGCACAGAATGAAACAGGCTACCGCTTTTGAGTGGTAGCCTGTTTTGTGTTTATGGGGTTTTAACCTGGTCTTTTAGAATTCCGCCTTGCTCTTGAGAGAGATTGTTTCGCCCGTTATGGGATGCTGAAATTCGATGGTCTCGGCGTGGAGCATCAGACGCTCGGCGCTGGTGCCGTAGATGTCGTCGCCGACTATTGGCGTGCCGAGTCCGTCGGCGTGTGCCGAGTGAACGCGCAACTGGTGGGTGCGGCCCGTGATAGGGTAGAAGCGCACGCGGGTGCGACCGCTCTCAACACCCTCAACCTCAAAAATAGTGTGTGCCGCACGACCATCCTCGGCAACCATCTGTCGTGGACGGTTGTCGTAGTCGAGTTTTAGCGGCAGGTATATTTCTCCTTGCTTTTGCGGGATAACGCCCTCAAGCAGAGCGATATAACTCTTTTTTACAGTACGCGAGATAAACTGCTTTTGCAGAACCTCGTGCGCGGTCTTGTTCTTTGCGATGATGAGAATGCCCGATGTCGATTGGTCAAGACGATGGACAATCATTGCCTCGGGGTAGCGTTCTGTAGCCCACTCCTCCGCCGAACGAACGCCCGACTTACCACGCACCGAGAGCATTCCCGATGGCTTGTCAATCGCCACCAGCCACTCATCCTCCCACAATATCTTTGGCTCGGGCGGCGCAATCTCCATCAGTGGGTTTGGCTCGACATTCAAGCCGATGAGCATATGCCCCAGTATGGGCTTGCACTTGCCGTTGCAGGCGGGGTAGAATGTGCCGTGCTGGCGCACCTCGCCCTTGGGTGAATTGCCCCACCAGAACTCCGCCATCGCGATTGGGCGCAGACCATTCTTGTAGGCGTACTGCAACAACTTCGGCGCAGCGCACTCGCCAGCACCTGCGGGTGGAATCTGCTGTGGGGTAGGTGCAAAGATGTCGCATAGGTCGCGCTCCTCGCCCTGGGCGTTGAGCATCCTGAACTGCTCGAAAAGTCGCATCTGTAACTCCGCCGAGCGGCGTTGTCTTTCGTGTTTGAGGTCATCTATTGCGGCCTGCAACTCGGCAACGAGAGCCGTTGCCTGCTCCAATTTTTCCTTTATTGCACGCTTCTCGCGTTGCGCCTCGGCATTCTCGCGCTGTGAGGATAGAATCAACTCCTGCTCATCATATCCGCCCTCGGCGCGAAGTCGGCTTCGTAGAGCCTTACCATCGGCAAGGCGCACCTTGATAGTCCGCAATGCCGCGTCGCACTCCTCTTTGGTGCGTGCCAACTGCTCGCGTGCCGAGCGAAACTCCTCGGCTGACTCCAAAGCCTTAATCTGTTGATTTATAGCGGATATGTTCGCCTCCTCCTGCTTGAAAAAATCATCGGGGCGTAGCATATCATAGACCGCTGGAACAAAATATTCGTGGTCGTTTCTGCCCGCCAGATTGCCCGAAAAAGCGGCTAAAAATCCAATTTCGCCCTCGCTCTCAACCACCAAGACACCGAACATCTTGCCCGCACTCAACTCCCTGTGCCACTCTGTGCGGGAGGTGAGGTATTGCTGCACCTGCTCCGCCGCACGCCTGCACAGCGGGTGTGGCGTGTAGTGGAAAGGGTAGGTGAACTGCGTTGGCAGTTCGATGCCCTCGATGTCGGATAGGAAGCGGTGCAACATAAGTGGAAATAATTTTATGCAAAGTTAATTTTTTACTCGAAATTTTGTAGTTTTATAGTGAAAATTGCGACTAATATAGTGAAGAAACCTATTTTTTAAGAGTAAAACCCAACCGCATATGGAGAATTTGGAACAAGAGTTTGCTCGTCTGGTGAAGGAGCACAAGGAGACCATCTATATGGTCTGCTATATGTTCTCGAAGGATAGCGAGCAGGTGCAAGACCTCTATCAGGAGTGTCTGATAAATCTGTGGAAGAGCATGTCGAGTTTTGAGGGGCGCAGCAATCTGCGTACCTGGGTGTGGCGTGTGAGCCTTAACACCTGCATCTCGGTGGACCGCCAGAAGCGTCGCCGTGGCGAGTCCATACCGCTGGAGATGGATATTGACCTCTATAACGACACTGACCGCGACACCAAGCAGATTAAGATGCTGCACGACAGAATCAATAAACTCGGGCCTTTCGACCGCGCCATCATTATGCTGTGGCTCGAAAATATGAGTTACGAGGAGATTGGCGCCATAGTCGGCATCTCGACCAAGAATGTCTCGGTGAGACTTTACCGAATCAAGGAACAACTTAAAACGATGAAATAGTTATGAATACAGATTATAATATCAGCGAACAGGATGAACTTCAGCAGATGCGTGAGCAGATAGCCGCCCTGCGTAGCAAACTCGAAACGCAGCAAATCGTGAGCGAGAAGATGATTCTTGCCGCGGTGAAGGATGGCGTGAAGAAGATTAACCGAATGGGTGGCATATACACCTTTTTTGGCGTCTTTGCAGTGTTGTATTGTTCTTGGTCATTCTCGATGATTGGCTTCTCGGGATGGTTTGTGGCGGCAACAGTTCTCTTTTTGTTGTTGTGTGTAGGCGGAACAGTGTATATCCACAATGGATTGCGAAATGCCGATACCTCGCGTGGAAATATGGTGGAGGTGGGCAAGCGAGTGGCACGCCTGCGTAAGCAGTATGGTATGTGGCATTTTATCACCGTGCCGCTACTCTTTGTGTGGCTCTATTTCTGCTACAATGAGATGTGCGTATTGTATCCCGAACCAGAGGCACGCACGGCCTTTATCATAGGAGGCATTGTGGGTGGCGTTATCGGTGCTTACCTCGGCTTGCGTATGCACTTCAAGGTGGTGCGAATGGCCGACAAGGTGCTTGAGCATATCAAAGATTTACAGCAGGAGTAAAAGGCGTGAGTTTGGAAAAGATAAGAGGCTATCGGTTTCGGTGGCCTCTTGTTTTTTGTGTTGGAGGTGTGATAATTTATCTTTGGTGGCAGAGGGGGGGTAGCGCGTTCACGCGCTATGCCACCAAAGATACAGGCGTAAAGCCTATTTTGTGATTTACTTTGAAGCAAAATATTATCTTCGGGGGTAGGGGCGGGAGCGAGTGAAACTCGCTATACCCCGAAGATTGAGCCTAAAGGTTCATCTTTTTTGTGATAGGAAAATAATATAAATATTTATCTTCGTGGGCGGGTGGGGGTGACGCGCCTAAAGCGCATTACGCCCACGAAGATACAGCCTAAAGTGAATATTAAGCGAAAAAAAATAGGCCGACACCCGCGTGTCAGCCTATTCTATTTTGCCCTCGGACCTTAATCAGCCCGAAACTCATTGCTATATTACAACTTTGTCAAGTTGAAGTTCTTCCAGAGAACCTTGATGTCGTTGCCGTCGTGGATCTGCAACATGATACGACCAGTCTTTGAACCGATCAACTCATCCTCGATCTCGATCATAGCCTCGCCGTTGAGCCAAGTCTGAACCTTGTTGCCCTCAACGCGCAAGCGCAATGTGTTCCACTCACCAACCTTCAAGATGTTCTCCTTCTCCTCTGGAATCTGAACCAACCAGCCGCGGCCGTAAGACTCGTAGATACCGCCAGTGTCGCAACCCTTTGGTGCAACCTCACACTGCCAGCCGTTTACGATGTTGTTCTGGTAGCCACCCTCAACGAATGAGTGGAAGAACAAACCAGAGTTACCGTTAGACTCCTGCTTGAACTCAACTGTCAAGTCGAAATCCTTGTAGTACTCGCGTGTACCGAGGTAACCATACTTCTTGTCGTCGCCGTTCTCTGTTACGAGGTTACCCTCTGCATCAACAGAAACCTTCATTGAGCCGAACAACTCCCAACCGTGAGTATCCTTGCCGTTGAAGAGGCTAACCTGCTGACCAGCACGCTTCTCTGGCAACTCCTTGATCTTGATGTTACGGAATGATGCTGGGTCGCCGTGGTCCTGCAAACAGATTACACCCTCGTGAGCCAAACCGTACTCTGTTGCGTTGCCCCACTTACCGCTTGCCTTGCGAGCAAACCAGTCGTCAGTGTAAGCCTCGAACTCTACGATCTTCTCGCCATTGAGCCAGTGCTCAACATGACCGTTGTCGTAAACGATCTTTGATGTGTTCCACTCGCCAACTGGGTTGATGTGCATCTTCTCGTAGTCAGGCAAGTGCATAGCGTAATCAACGCCGATGTTCTGCCAGTCAGCGAGCTTCGCTGGAGCATACTTCTCCTCCCAGCCCTCGCTGTCGATGAGCTGATACTCTGGACCAGTTACATAAGGCACTGAATACTTTGGGTGCTCAACAACATGGTAGAGCATACCGCTATTACCAGCGTAAGTGAGCTTCCAATCCCAAACGAGCTCGAAGTTAGAGTACTTCTTGTCAGTCACGATGTAACCCGATGCGTCGCCGCCCTCACCAGATGCCTGGATGCAGCCATCAACTACTGACCAGCCGCCCAACAACTCTGGAGCGTTGAAGCTACGCCAGCCGTTCAAAGTCTCACCGTCGAACAAAAGCTGCCAACCCTCTGCCTTCTCTGCAGAAGAGAGTGTGTTAGGCTTCTGCTCGCATGATGCCATACCTGCTACCAATGCAGATGCAGCAAGAATAGAAAAGATTTTCTTCATAATGCGTTTAATTAAGTGTTTATGTGTTAATGTGTTATACCAATTTAACCTCAATGTTTGTAGCCTTCAGGCTGTACTCTCCCTCGGCGTCCTTCGCCCAGAGGATTAGTCCCTCAAGACCATCGCTCACTCGAGCATCAGCCGCGCAGTGGGGTAGTTGGGTGGTGTACCACGCCTGCCAGTTGTGTCCATTCTCTGCCGACACCGAGGCGATGCAGTCGTAACCGCTGATAACCTTCGCTTTGTCCAATTTTATCCACTCGCGCTTTGTTCCCTCGACAAAGCACAGGTGCGCCTGCTCCTCGGTAAAGTGCTCACCGCCTGATGTTTGTAGCGCCAACTTGCGGTCGCAAATCATCTCATAGGTGAAGGCGTTTTTGCCAATCGGGCGGTATGTAGTATCAATCTCCAGTTGCAGAATCTCCTCCGCCGAACCGTTACGACGCTCATAGTGAACGGTCAGGAGCGATGGGGCATAACTCTGCGAGTGCTGCTTGGCTTGTTGCAGGGCGAGCAACGCTCTGCCTCGGCTTAGAAAACCAGTGCCATAACCGATGGTGAATGCGTGACTCAATGCCATCGTTATAACGGCGATAGTTAGCCAAAAACCGACTCTGAATCTTGTACTTTTCATGCGCCTTATAAAATATATAAAGGTATCAATCTGCAAAATTATAAAAAAAGTCCCAATATCTTTCTCTCTTGCAAAATCTTTTGGCATATATGCAGTTTTTTCTGCAAGTAGGTGTTGTTTGCGTGCTATAATGGAGAGTTTAGCCGTTGTTTTCTTGATGTGAGATATAAAAACGCAATTATATAGTTTTGTGTTGTTATCAAATCGTCATCCCCCGACTTGCACAGCAAGGCGATGGGGATCCTCCCGTAAATTGCACTGCAATACATCTATTGAGTGGAGGATTAATCCTCATTCGAGGCTTTTCCTCCTCGCGGCTCGGCAAAGTATGCAAGCATCCTCTG
>JAFZFR010000010.1 GCA_017555805.1 Alistipes sp.
TACCCGACACCCAAAGGGTGGCGAAGGTAATCCTCCACTCAATAGATGTATTGCGGTGCAATTTACGGGAGGATCCCCATCGCCTTGCTGTGCAAGTCGGGGGATGACGATATGATAACAACATAAAACTATATAATTCCGATAAAATTTTGTGAATATCAAAGATATTTACAAAAAAAGAGTAACTTTGCCATATAATCCTAAATTGGGGAGGTGTGCCCCGTTGGATATTGCTGAAAAATTAACCAAAATAATAACATTATGAAGAAATTTTTACTTTCGCTCATGGCACTGATGTGCCTGGGCTCTGCTGTGGCGGAGAACTACGAGATTTCGACCAAGAACACCACGCTGCTCTTGAGCACCGCTATTGGTAAGCGTGTCGAGTTCATCTACTACGGTCCAAAGGTGAACAAGGTGGATGAGATTTTCAACACCTCGTCACAAATCTACTGGAACGCATACCCTAGCTTCGGTACTAACTGCACCTGCGAGCACGCCTTGGCAGTGACTCACGCCAATGGCGACGCCTCGCTGGAACTCGCTACCTATGAGGTGAAGCAGTACACCGACCCCGACGGTGGTCGCGTGTGGGAGTTCCTGCTCAAGGACAAGGTGTTCCCATTCTATGTAAAGCAGTTCTACAAGGCGTACGACGATTGCGACATCATCAAGACCTGGACCGAACTTTCGCACACCGAGAAGAAGGATGTGATGCTCAACAAGTTTGCATCGGCTTACATCCCCGTGAAGTCGGGCGACATCTACCTTAACTACCTTGCTGGCGGTTGGGGCGCCGAGGCGCAGCTCTTCGAGGAGCGTTTGCAGCCTGGCAGAAAGACCATCGGTAACCACGATGGCGCACGCACATCATTCGGAGGCAACCCTTCATTTATGATTTCGTTGGATGGTCCTGCGAAGGAGAACATAGGTAATGTGTTGGGCGGTACGCTCTCTTACACAGGTAACTACGACCTCTCATTCGTAAAGAACGGTAACGCCAACCACCTCGAAATCGTGGCTGGTATCAACCCAGAACTTTCGCAGTACTACCTCCAGCCAAAGGAGGTTTTCACCACTCCAGAGTTCATCTTCACCTACTCAACCGAGGGTAAGGGTGGCGTGAGCCGTAACCTCCACCGCTGGGCACGCAAGTACCACATCATCGGCGGCACAAAGTTGCGCGACATCCTCCTTAACAGTTGGGAAGGTGTATATTTCAAGGTAAACCAGGAGGGTATGAACGAGATGATGCAGGGCTTCTCGGAGATTGGCGGCGAGTTGTTCGTGATGGACGACGGCTGGTTTGGCGACAAGTACCCACGCGACAATGGCGAGACATCGCTCGGCGACTGGGTAGTATGCGAGAAGAAGTTGCCAGAGGGCATCGGCGCACTCATCGACGAGGCAGAGCGCAACAACCTCAAGTTCGGTATCTGGATTGAGCCCGAGATGTGCAACACCAAGAGTGAACTCTACGAGAAGCACCCCGACTGGGTATTGCGTCAGCCTGACCGCGAGCCATCGAAGGGTCGTGGCGGCACGCAGTTGGTGCTCGATATGTGTAACCCAAAGGTGCAGGAGCATGTATTTAAGGTGGTGGATGATTTGATGCAGGCAAACCCTCGCATCTACTATATGAAGTGGGATGCAAATATGTCAATCTCTAACGCATCGTCGCTCTACTTGCCAAAGGACCGTCAGTCACACCTCTACATTGAGTATCATCGTGGTTTGATGGATGTATGCAAGCGCATCCGCGAGAAGTATCCTGAACTTGTTATTCAGGTCTGCGCGAGCGGTGGTGGCCGTCTGAACTATGGTTTCTTCCCATACTTCAACGAGTGCTGGTCGAGCGACAACACCGACGCCGTACAGCGCCTCTACATCCAGCACGGTATGTCACACTTCTACCCAGCCAACATTATGGCTGCCCACGTGAGCGCATCGCCTAACCATCAGACCGGTCGCGTGGTGCCTATCAAGTTCCGCTTCGATGTGGCTATGACAGGCCGCCTGGGTATGGAGATGAAGCCATCGGCACTTTCGGAGAAGGAGCGCGAGTTCGCAAAGCGTGCTATCGAGACCTATAAGAGCATCCGCCCAGTGATTCAGCAGGGTGACCTCTATCGTCTGGTGTCGCCATACGAGAAGAAGCCTTATGTGTCGCTTATGTACAACACCCCAGAGAAGGATCGCGCTGTGTTCTTCCTCTTCCGCCGCCACTACATCAACGACGAGTGGGAGGAGCCACGCAAGATGGCGGGTCTTGACCCAGAGCGCAACTATATGATTCGCGAGCTCAACGCCGAGAATCCTAACAAGAAACTCGCTATCGAGGGCAAGGTCGTAAGTGGCCGCTTCCTGATGGAGAATGGTATTCGCCTCAATCTTGGCAAGGATTTGTCAAGCGTAGTGCTTGAGTTGGTAGCGCAGTAGTGCGAGCAGATAAAAAAAAGAAAGGGCTGTCCTTTGCGGGACAGCCCTTTTTGTGGCCTTACATTATATATTATAACTCAATCGGCTTGTACTTTGGTACAAACGCCTTCATTGCCGCCCAACTGATAAGGTATGCTACGGCGCAGAACGAGAAGGCAATCATATAACCAGCCTCGATACCCTCGTAGCCCATAAACGCCATATTGCTCTGCTCGGCGTGGTCGAACAAGACGCCCGCGCCCGTCTGGATACCGAACGAGCCGATACCGCCAGCCATACCGCCGATACCTGTGATTGTCGCAATCATCTTCTTTGGGAACATATCGCCAACGGTAGAGAAGATATTAGCCGACCACGACTGGTGTGCCGCCGCCGCAATACCCACAATCACCACTGGGAACCAGTAAGAGTACTGCGAGAGTGGCTGTGCCAACAGGGCCAGCAGTGGGAAGAATGCGAAGATAAGCATAGCGCGCATACGGCCCGCATAAGGGTTCATGCCGAATTTTTCTATGAAGATGGTTGGCAAGTAACCGCCCACCAGAGAAATCATCACGATGAGATACAACACGCCGAGAGCCAGCTGAAACTCGAAACTTGTCGATGACATTCCGCAGGCATTCTTCAGGTAAGATGGCATCCAGAAGAGGTAGAACCACCACACACCATCGGCGATAGCCTTACCCGAGATAAACGCCCAGGTCTGACGATAGCCGAAGCACTGCCACAGCGTCGGTTTCTTCTCGGGAGCACTCTCCGCAACCTCCACCTTTGGGGCGTCATTGTCGGAGTTGATGTAAGCCAACTCGGCAGCATTGACCATAGGGTTCTGGTCGGGTTTCTTGTAGAGGAACTGCCAGAAGCCCATCCAGATGAAGCCGAGCGCACCGATGATGATGAACGCCGCCTCCCAGCCGAACTTTGCCGCGAGGGTAGGGATGGTGAATGGTGCAAGCAGAGCACCGATTGTTGAGCCCGCGTTGAAGATACTTGTCGCGTAGGCTCTATCCTTCTTTGGGAAATACTCCGCCGTAGCCTTGATTGCGGCAGGGAAGTTACCCGCCTCACCCACAGCCAGCACGCAACGGGCTATGATGAAGAATGTGAGCGACACATTGGCAATCTTCGCCACCAAATCGACATTGTCAATCACCGCGCGCATAGACTCTGCGTCGGGCAGGCCCACAACCCACTCGGTAGCCACGCCACACAGCGCGTGAACACACGCACCCACCGACCACACGCCGATGCTCCACATATATCCGCGCTTGGTGTCAAGCCAATCGACCGTACGACCCGCGAACAACATCGCTACGGCATAGACCAGCGAAAAGAGTCCACCGACCAGACCATAGTGTGAGTTTGTCCAGTGGAACTCGGGGCGGATGAAGTCCTCCCAGGTGAGTGACAAGACCTGTCGGTCAAGATAGTTAATCGTCGTTGCGAAAAACAGCAGCGAGCATATCACCCAACGATATGATGTCGCCTTTTGATTGTTTGTGCTTCCCATCTTCTCTCTCTCGTTTTTTATTTTACATTTTTGATAATATCCATTGCCTCGCGGCACTTCTCGGTGATTGCCGACCAATCGCCCTCTGTGATAGCCTTCTTGGGGAACAACTTTGAGCCCATACCGACCACCGTCACGCCCGCCTCAAACCACGCCGAGAGGTTCTCCTCGGTAGGCTCTACGGCACCCGTCGCCATAATCATCGACCACGGCATCGGCGCAAGCAGATTCTTCACAAACTTTGGTCCGCCCACCTCTCCCGCGGGGAAGATTTTTACAAGGTCGCAGCCAGCCTCCTGCGCGAAGCCAATCTCGGTGATTGTGCCGCAGCCAGGGGTGTATGCCACCGCGCGTCGGTTGCACACCTTCGCCACCTCGGGGTTGAACATAGGCCCTACGATAAAGTTCGCGCCCAACTGAATGTAGAGCGCCGCCGTAGGGGCATCCACGATGCTGCCCGCGCCGAGCACCATCTCGGGGCACTCCTGCGCCACCCAGTGGCTCAACTCGCCAAAGACCTCGTGGGCAAAGTCGCCTCGGTTGGTGAACTCGAAGGCACGCACGCCTCCCTCATAGCAAGCCTTCACGACCTGCGTCGCCACCTCAATATCTGCGTTGTAAAAGACTGGTACCATACCAGTCTGCTTGAAGGTTTGCAGCACCTCCAACTTTGAAAATCGTGCCATAAATGCAATTCAAAATTGAGAATTCAAAATTCAAAATTATCTTTTCGGGGAATTTACCTCGCCACTCTGCCCGAGCCATCGCCACCCATCAGGGTCTCCACCTCTTGGGCGCTCACTCGGTTGTAGTCGCCATAGATGGTGTGCTTCAGTGCCGATGCCGCCACAGCAAACTCCAGCGCCTGCTGCAACCCCTCGTAGTGGCGCAGACCATAAATCAGTCCACCCATAAACGAGTCACCGCCGCCCACTCTATCGACAATGTGGGTGATGTCATAACGGCGCGACGCATAGAGTTGCTCGCCATCATAGAGCACGCCGCCCCAGGTGTTGTGGTCGGCATTGATTGAGCCGCGCAGGGTGATAATCACTCTCTTGGCGCGAGGGAAGCGCTGCATCAACTGCTGACATACGCTCTTGAACGCCGCCTGATCCACCTCGCCCTCGGTTGCCGCCGCATCGAAACCCTCGGGCTTGATGCCAAAGACCTTCTCGGCGTCCTCCTCGTTGCCGAGAATGATGTCGCAACACTCCACCAGCGCAGGCATCACCTCCGCCGCCGTCTTGCCATATTTCCAGAGATTCTTGCGGTAGTTAAGGTCGCATGATACCGTCACGCCCATCTTGTTCGCCATTCTGCACGCCTCCAGACAGACCTCCGCCGCCGATGCGCTGATGGCTGGCGTGATACCCGTAAAGTGGAACCACTCGGCACCCTCCAGCACCGCCGCCCAGTCAATCATCCCAGGCTCGACGGTCGAGATTGATGAGTGCGCGCGGTCATAGATGACCTTGCTTGGTCGCGCCACCGCACCCGTCTCGAGGAAGTAGATTCCCATTCGCTCACCGCCATAGACGATATTCTGGGTGCCTACGCCCAAGCCACGCAACTCCTTGACACACGCCGCCGCGATGTCGTTCTTGGGCAGGCGCGTTACAAACTCCACATCCTCGCCATAGTTCGCCAGCGACACAGCCACATTGGCCTCTCCGCCGCCGAATGTCGCCACCAGCGACTGACTCTGCCCAAAACGCATATGGTCGGGCGTCGCCAGACGCAACATAATCTCTCCAAATGTAACTATCTTTGCCATATCTACTTTTGTTCAATATTACACAAAACTAATAAAAATAATTCACATCACCATAATATTGCGCTCTTTTGCAGAGCTTTGTAGGCTAAAAATCGCTATATTTGTTTACACCAAAACCCCAAAGCCGTGAAAAGACACCTATATATATTACTTGCGCTCGCCGCAATGGTCCTCACTCCGCTCTCTGCGCAGGAGATTTCCCGAACGACAATCTTTCATCAGGGGATGGCGGACTACTCAACATTCCGCATCCCAGCAATCGTTGCGACCAAGAGCGGTACGCTTCTCGCCTTTGCCGAGGCGCGCCGTGATGGCGTTGGTGATGCGGGCAACATAGACCTTGTCGTGCGCCGCTCCGAGGATGAAGGAAAGAGTTGGGGCGAAATGCAGGTGGTGTGGGATGATGGCGGCAACTGTTGCGGCAACCCCGCGCCCGTGGTGCTGCGCCGAAGTGGCAGAGTAGTGCTGCTGATGACCTGGAATAGGGGCGAGGATAGCGAGAACGCCATTCTGCAGCGCACCGCAAATGACTCGCGCCGAGTATATGCCACCTACTCTGACGATGAGGGTCGCAGTTGGAGCACGCCCGAGGAGATTACCACCTCGGCAAAACTTCCCTCGTGGACTTGGTACGCTACGGGTCCGTGCCACGCCATAGAGTTGTGGCGCAACCCCCATCGTGGTAGAATCATCGTGCCGTGCGACCACGCGGAGTATAATGGCAGAGGGTCGGATTACAACGCCCACCTTATCTATTCAGACGATGGCGGAGCATCGTGGCATATCGGCGGCGTAATGCAGGGCGGCAACGAATCTACGGTGGTGGAGCGCAAGGATGGCTCGCTGATGCTCAACTCCCGCTGGCAAGTGGGTCGCAACCGCTTTGCCCGTCACTATGCTATCTCTACAGATGGAGGCGAGACGCTCGGCGAGGTTGTGCGCGACGAGCAACTACCCGAGCCCGTATGTCAGGGTGCAATCATCGGCTACTCCGCAAAGGGCAAACCGACCGACCATCTGCTATTTGTAAACCCCGCCTCCACCAAGCGTCGCGAACACCTCACGCTGCGCCAGAGCCGCGATGGCGGCAAGGTGTGGGATGAGGGCATCTCGCTTGACGAGGGCTTCGCTGCCTACTCCGATTTGGTGGTGATGCCGAGCGGCGATGTGGGCATTTTGTACGAGCGCGGTAGCCGCACGCCCTACGATGAGATAGTTTTTGTTGTCATCAGCAAGGGGCAGTTTTAGTTTTTCAACTTGATTTGAGTAAATTTTGCGGGCGGCGGATGAAATTTTACCGCTCGGTTGAATATTTTTGTGTGCCTGGCGAAAAATTTTGCGGGACAAATAATGATTTTTTCGGCGCGTTTTCGGGTCAAGAGTGGCACGAAAAAGCCCATTTTTAGCCGAAAAATGATGAAAAATGAGAAAAATCACACTTTTTTGCATTTTTTTTGTGAAAAAATTTGCAGAGTCAGAAATTTGCTCTATATTTGCACCACGAAACAAGAACAATGGTGGATTCATCTAAGGGCTAGGATACATGCCTCTCACGCATGACATAGGGGTTCGAATCCCCTATCCACTACAAGAAAAGATGTCGCAAGACATCTTTTTGTTTTTATACCTACCCGAATCTGGGCAGATAAAAATAGCAAGCAGAGACAGACCTTTCTCTGCTTTTTTGTTTCGGCAACAATGCGCCCATCCTTTCGGCTCCGCCGCTTGAATTTCCTTTTGCATTCATACAAAAAAAGGTTGCCCGATGGACAACCTTTCTTTTCGTGGAAAAACTTTAGTTCGTAAACTTCAACTTATCGCCTGCGGCATCAATCAGGATTGGTTTGTCGCGATTGACTTCGCCGGCGAGGATGCGTTTTGAGAGGTCGTTTACTACCTCGCGCTGGATGACGCGCTTCACGGGGCGAGCACCGAACAGAGGGTCGTAGCCGAGCGTAGCAATCAGGCGCTTCGCTGCGGGGGTGTAGTCGAGCGTGATGCCGTTCTCGGATAGCATACGGCGGATGATACCCATCTGAATATCAACGATATGCTCGATGTCGGTGCGGGTAAGTGGCTCGAACATCACAATCTCGTCGATACGGTTCAGGAACTCGGGCTTGAGGTGCATCTTGAGCATCTCCACCACATCGCGGCGCGTGCGCTCAACAACATCCGCCGAGAGGCTCTCGCCATCGAATGCCGCCGAGAAGTTATCCTGGATAATCTGCGAGCCCATATTCGAGGTCATAATGATGATGGTGTTGCGGAAATCGACTGTGCGACCCTTATTATCCGTCAGGCGACCATCGTCCAACACCTGCAACAAGATATTAAAGACATCGGGGTGAGCCTTCTCAATCTCGTCGAGCAGCACCACCGAGTATGGCTTGCGGCGCACCGCCTCGGTGAGTTGTCCGCCCTCATCGTAACCCACATATCCCGGAGGCGCTCCCACAAGGCGTGACACGCTGTGGCGCTCCTGATACTCACTCATATCTATGCGCGTCATCATCGAGTCATCGTTGAAGAGGAACTCCGCCAGTGCCTTCGCCAACTCGGTCTTACCCACACCCGTAGTACCCAGGAAGATAAACGAGCCTATCGGCTTGCGGGCATCATTCAGACCCGCACGCGAGCGGCGCACCGCATCCGAGATAACCTCAATAGCCTGATGCTGACCCACCACGCGCTTGTGTAACTCGGACTCCATATTGAGCAACTTCTCGCGCTCCGACGAGAGCATACGCTGCACAGGGATGCCAGTCCAGCGCGATACCACCTCGGCAATATCCTGCGCATCGACCTCCTCCTTAATCATCGCCTCGCCACTTGAGGTGGTCAGGCGCAACTCCTCCTCGAGGACTGCAATCTGGCGCTCCGCCTCGACAATCTTGCCGTAGCGAATCTCCGCCACACGACCATAGTCGCCCTGACGCTCCGCCTGCTGCGCCTCAATCTTAAGACTCTCGATTGAGTCCTTGTTCTGCTGTATCTTCTGCAAGAGGTCGCGCTCGCCCTGCCACTTGGCACGCAAGGCCGACTCCTTGGATTTGAGTTCCTCAATCTCGCGTGTGAGGTGCTCCACGCGCTGCTCATCGTTCTCGCGGCGGATAGCCTCGCGCTCAATCTCCAACTGGCGGATGCGGCGGTCGAGGTTGTCAATATCCTCGGGCACAGAGTTCATCTCCAGACGGAGGTGTGCCGCAGCCTCATCCACAAGGTCGATAGCCTTGTCGGGCAGGAAGCGCGATGTGATGTATCGGTGCGATAGTTCCACCGCCGAGATGATAGCCTCATCCTTGATACGCACCTTGTGGTGGTTCTCGTAGCGCTCCTTCAGACCACGCATAATAGAGATGGCATCCTCGGTGGTAGGCTCATCCACCAGCACCTTCTGGAAGCGGCGCTCGAGAGCCTTGTCCTGCTCAAAATATTTCTGAAACTCATCGAGCGTCGTAGCGCCGATGGTACGCAACTCGCCACGCGCAAGGGCTGGTTTGAGGATGTTTGCCGCATCCATCGCACCGCTCGACTTGCCCGCACCCACCAGGGTGTGAATCTCATCAATAAAGAGGAGTATCTCGCCATCGCTGGCAATAACCTCCTGCACCACCGCCTTCAGTCGCTCCTCGAACTCGCCCTGATACTTCGCACCCGCGATGAGCGCACCCATATCGAGCGAGAAGATGAGTTTCGACTTGAGGTTTTCGGGCACATCACCATCCACAATGCGGTGGGCGATACCCTCGGCGATAGCGGTCTTGCCGACACCCGCCTCACCCACAAGGATAGGGTTGTTCTTGGTGCGGCGCGAGAGAATCTGCAACACGCGACGAATCTCATCATCGCGACCAATCACAGGGTCGAGTTTGCCGCTGCGAGCCATCTCATTGAGGTTGATGGCGTACTTGCCCAGCGCATTGAACTCCTGCGACGAGGTCTGCGAATCGACCGTTGAGCCCTTGCGAAACTCCTTGATTGCCGCAATCAAATCCTTCTCCGACGCGCCGTTGCGCTTCAGTATGTCTGCCGCCTGACCGCGCTCGGCAACAAGACCGAGCAGAAGGTGCTCGACCGAGGCGTACTTATCGTTAAACTTCTGCGTGAAGTCCACCGCGCGCTGGATAGTCTTTGAGGTATCCGACGAGAAGAACTGCTCGCCATTGCCACCCGACACGCGGGGGATAGAGCCAACGGCACGCGTAACCTCATCACGCAGCGTGCGTACATTCACGCCCACACGACCCAACAAAAACGCACCCAAAGAGTCATCCTCCTTGATGAGCACCGCCAAAAGATGCAGAGGCTCAACTGCCTGCTGACCACCCTGCTGTGCAAGAGCCACCGCCGACTGCAACGCCTCCTGCGCCTTGATTGTTAATGAATTGATGTTCATAGTCTATATAATTTTTTTGTTTTTCCTTTTCCTCAACTCACAACAAAACCCCTGCCAAGAGCCCAAATCGGACACCAAGCGGAAGGTTTGGCACACATTGGCATAAAAAATATGCCACAACAGGACATTGTGGCATATTCTTCGTTTCGGGTGTCTTGCTTTACTTGCAGCGCTGCTCCATCATCACTCGCTCCTTGTGCCAGGTGACGGCGCAGATGAGCGTAGCGACCACGCTACCCACCACAAACAACCAGAATATAGCGTTCCAGCCCATCGACGAGTCGGCGATGTGACCCACCACAATCTTCGACAACAGAGCGTCGCCCAGTAGATAGCCGAACAAACCCACAAAGCCCGCAGCCGTGCCCGCAGCATTCTTCGGCACGAAACTCAATGCCTGGATGCCAATCATCGCGATAGGACCATACACTGCAAAGCCCGTCAGCGAGAGCGCCGCATAGACCACCGCATTCACGCTGCAACCCAGCGCCTGCGCGATAGGCTCAACCTGCCAGTAACCCAGCAGACCCAGCACCACCAGCGCCATAGCGATGACATTAACGGGAGCGCAACGACCCTGAAAGAACTTCACCGAGAGCCAGCCGCAGATAATCGTGCCAGGAATGCCCGCATACTCGAACAGAGAGAAGGCAAAACGGCTGTCGGCAGCCGACAACAACTCCAACTCCTGAAGGTATGTTGGCGCCCAGTCGCTCACGCCGTAGCGCACGAAATATACAAATACATTTGCGATGGCAATCATCCACAGCAGATGGTTCTTAAAGACATAATCGACAAACAAACGACGGAAAGGAATCTTCTGCTCCTCGCCTTTCTCTGCCTTCTGGCTCGAGTAATCGTTACGGAACTCCTCAATCGGTGGCAGACCGCACGCCTCGGGTCTATCGCGCAGAGCCCACCAGCAGACAGCCGCAGTCAGCAGAGCCACCAGCGAAGGGAAGATAAAGGCCGCGCGCCAGGTCTGTGCAATGCCCATCGAGGCGAGAATCATCACTCCCACCGACACAAGCAGACCGAGCGAGCCACCGCCGAGATTATGCGAGCAGTTCCATATTGACATCTTGAAACTGCGCTCATTCTGCGAAAACCAGTGCGCCATCACGCGTCCGCAAGGAGGCCAGCCCATACCCGAGAGCCAACCCACCAAGAGCATAAAGCCGAACAATATCCAGCCGTTCACGCCGATGGAGTCGGCAAAGGGGATAAAGCCGATGCTTGCCATAACCGTAGAGGCGATAATCAGACCTACGACCAGGAATTTTCGTGCGTCGGAGTGGTCCGAGAGGCTACCCATCAGGAATTTACTAAAGGCATAGGCGATAGGGATACCTGCCATAGCGAAGCCCGCTGTGGGTTTGTCCAGCAAACCCTCGGCAATCATTCCTGGGGCTGCCAGCGAGAGGTTTTTGCGGACAAGATAGTATGCCGCATAACCCAGGAACGCACCTAAAAACACCTTCAATCGCATACGGCGATACTCTGCCGCAATCTTATCTTCCGCCAGGCGTGGTTTCGCCGCGGGTGGAGCAAAAAAGTCTAACATATAAGGTTCACTAAAGTTTATTTCTTCCATAAAGATACTATTTTCTTATGAAATAGCAATAACAAGATTGCTTTCTTAAAGAAAAATTGTATATCTTTGCGGTGATATGAGTGAATTTATTGTTTCGGCAAGAAAATATCGTCCCGCGACATTCGCTTCAGTAGTGGGACAGCAGAGCATCACCTCGACGCTGAAAAATGCGATTGAGCGTGGTCAGTTGGCGCACGCATACCTCTTCTGCGGTCCTCGCGGAGTGGGTAAGACCACTTGCGCCCGTATCTTTGCCAAGGCAATCAACTGTATGAACCCCAACGGGGCGGAGGCTTGCAACGAGTGTGAGTCGTGCCGCTCGTTCAACGAGGGTCGCTCGCTCAACATCCACGAGTTGGATGCAGCGTCGAACAACTCGGTGGACGACATCCGCGCGTTGATTGACCAGGTGCGTATTCTCCCACAGATTGGCAAGTATTCGCTCTTTATCATCGACGAGGTGCATATGCTCTCACAGCAGGCTTTCAACGCCTTCCTCAAGACCCTTGAGGAGCCACCAAAGCACGCTGTGTTCATCCTCGCAACCACAGAAAAGCATAAGATTATCCCTACAATCCTTTCGCGATGCCAGGTCTATGACTTCAACCGCATCCGCGTGGAGGACGCTGTGGGATACCTCAAGCACATAGCCCAGCAGGAGGGCGTGGCATACGACGAGGAGTCGCTCAACCTCATCGCCCAGAAGGCGGATGGCGGTATGCGCGATGCACTCTCGATGTTCGACAAGGCGGTTTCGTTCTGCAACTCAAATCTCCAGTACAAGGAGGTGGCGCAGACGCTCAATGTGTTGGACTACGACACCTACTTCTCGATGACCGATATGCTCCTCGCGGGCGACTACACCACTGCACTGATTCGTTTCGACGAGGTTTTGTCGAAGGGTTTTTCGGCGCAGACATTTATGAGCGGACTGAACCAGCATATGCGTGACCTGTTGCTGGCGAAGGGTCCAGCCATCTCGCTTATCGAATTGACGGGCTCGCTGCTCGAGAGGTATCGCCAGCAGGCTGCCGCCTGCCCTACGGAGTATCTCTTCGGCGCGATTTCGATACTCACCGAGGCGGATGGAAAGATAAAGCAATCGTCAAATCAAAGATTGTTGGTTGAACTGGGACTGATGAAAATTGCAGGTCTCGGCAAAAAAAAAAATAATGGCGAGCCTTTAGAGTTCGACATCGAGGCGGAGTATGTTCTACCCGCTCTGCCCGACACCTTCACCCCTGCGCAAGCATCATCCCAAAACATTGCTACAACTGCGGCAGCGCCATCGGCGACGCCTCAACCCGCTGCGCCTGCACCTACACAACAAGCGGCGACTTCGGGTGCGGCAACTACTGCTACATCGGCGGCTACGGGTGCCCCAACGGCTTCAACTGCCCCAACGGCTTCGGCGACCACACCAACAGCACCAAGCGCACCAGCGCAACCCGCACAGCAGAGCACTACGCGACGCTCGACGCTCGGCGACTTCTCAATCTCTGCGCTGATGAACAGTTCAGCACCACGCACCGAGGCGGCGGCAGAGGAGGTGCAGGAGGCACAGGAGGCGGTGCAGTATGACCCCGCAACCGAGGAGAAAATCACTTCGCAGCGCGACAAGGTCATCGCCTCAATCCTTGAGGAGCGCCCACGATTTGTGGTGGCGTTCGAGAAGATGCAGGTGAAGGGTCACACAATCCACCTCGAGGTGCCCTCGCAGACACTCTACGAGGAGATTATGCGCTCGAAGACCGAGATTCTGTTGCAGATTGTCCGCACGGCGGGTGTAAACGGCACACTGGAGTTGGCAATCAAAGTGAACGAGCAGATTAAGGCGGCGCGCCCAATCAAGTTGGAGGACCGCATCAAGCATATGAACGACAAGAATCCTAATCTTCTGGAACTGAAGAAGATTCTGGATATGGAATACGAATAATTATAACAAAAACAGATAACACAATGGCAACAAAGAACTTTGTAGAGGAGCTGGAGTGGCGTGGTATGATTCACACGATTATGCCAGGCGCAAAGGAGCAGCTCGAGAAGGAGATGACAACAGCATACTTGGGTATCGACCCAACGGCTGACTCATTGCATATCGGCCACCTGGTGGGTGTAATGATTTTGAAGCACTTCCAGATGTGTGGCCACCGCCCTATCGCCCTGATTGGTGGCGCTACGGGTATGATTGGCGACCCAAGTGGCAAGTCACAGGAGCGTAACCTCCTGGACGAGGCTACACTTCGCCACAACCAGGAGGCTATTAAGAACCAGTTGGCTAAACTCCTCGACTTCGAGTCGGAGGCAGAGAACAAGGCTATGCTGGTGAACAACTACGACTGGATGAAGGAGTTTTCATTCCTCGACTTCGCCCGCGACATCGGTAAGTGCATCACCGTAAACTATATGATGGCGAAGGACTCTGTGAAGAAGCGCTTCAGCGGCGAGGGTGACGGTATGTCATTCACCGAGTTTACATATCAGTTGTTGCAGGGTTATGACTTCCTGCACCTCTACCAGACCTTGAACTGCAAGGTGCAGTTGGGTGGTGCTGACCAGTGGGGTAACATCACTACCGGCACTGAACTTATCCGCCGCAAACTCGGTCACGAGGCGGAGGCATTTGCTATCACCTGCCCACTCATCACCAAGGCGGACGGTACGAAGTTCGGCAAGACCGAGAGCGGTAATGTATGGCTCTCGCCTGCCTACACATCACCATACAAGTTCTACCAGTTCTGGCTCAATGTGAGCGACGATGACGCAAAGCGCTACATCAAGATCTTCACATTGCTCGACCGCGAGACTATCGACGCTTTGATTGCTCGCCACGAGGAGGCTCCACACTTGCGCGAGTTGCAGAAGACTCTGGCAAAGGAGATTACAACGATGATTCACTCGGCAGAGGAGTACGAGAAGGCTGTGGAGGCTTCGCAGATTCTCTTCGGCGGCGCTACATCAGAGGCGTTGCACAAGTTGGACGAGCAGACACTCTTGCAGGTGTTTGAGGGTGTGCCACAGTTCACAATCAGCAAGGAGCAGTTGGGTTGCTCATTCGTTGATTTGTGCGCCGACCATACAAAGGTGTTCCCATCGAAGGGCGAGTGCCGCAAGATGGTTCAGGGCGGTGGTGTGTCGCTCAACAAGGAGAAGGTGGCTGACCCAATGCGTGCCGTAACAGAGGCTGACCTTATCGCTGGCAAGTATATGATTGCACAGCGCGGTAAGAAGAACTACTACCTCATCATCGTTGAGTAAGACGGGTATGCTCTACACGATTGACCTCAAGGAGATGGAGTTCCGCGCCTTCCACGGCTGCTACGACCTGGAGCAGAAGGTGGGCAACCGCTTCATCGTGGAGTTACGCATCACAACCGAGTTGGGCTCGGTGGCTGATGAGGATGCGGTGGAGAAGGCTGTGAACTACCTCACCGTATATGAGATTGTGCGCGATGTGATGCGTAACACCTGCCGCACCATCGAGGCGGTGTCGCAGAACATCATCCGTGCGGTCAAGGAGAAGTATCCGCAGATTGTTGAGATTGAGTGCTGCGTTGCCAAACTCGCACCACCGCTCGGTGGCAAGGTCGGCAGAGTCAGCGTCACACTGAAAGGATAATGTTAAGACTGCTTAACCCTGAGGGTTAGGCAGTTTTTTGTTTTGGGGTGGGAGTGCGGAACGCGCATCTTTAGATGCGTATCTTCGTGGGTATGGCACTTTGCGCTACCGCCTCTGCCACCGAAGATTTATTCACTCCTCAAAGAAAAAGGCTGCCCGCGCGACAGCCTTTTTATCTTCTTTAGGAATTGTAATAGATATTTATTTTACTTATCCAAATTAACGATATTTGTACAGTAACCCTCTGGCATAGGTCGGTGAGTTACGATGATAACTGTACGGTTGGCGGCGAAGCGAGAGAGATTTTCGAGCAACTTTTTCTCGGTAGTGCCGTCCAGCGATGATGTTGGCTCGTCCATCAACAGCACCGCGCCCTTACGCAGAAGTGCGCGCGCGATGGCTATGCGTTGCGCCTGACCCTCGCTCAAGCCCACGCCCGCCTCCGAGCAAGAGGTGTCGAGCCCATCGGGGAGGTCAAAGACAAAATCGGCAACTGCGATACGCAACACCTCGCGCATCTGCTCCTCGGTGGCGTTAGGGTCACCCAGCAGAAGGTTGCTTCGTATCGTACCGCTAATGAGCGAGTTACCCTGTGGCACATACGCCACATTGCAGCGCGTACGCGCCGACGCCATAGCCTGCACACCTTTATTATAAAATAGGAGCGCACCCTCCGAGGGCGAAATCAAGCCCAGAATCATTCGCATCAGCGTACTCTTACCCACGCCCGTACGGCCCACCACGGCGGTGATGCTGCGAGGGGCGAAGTCGAACGAGAAGTTATCAATCACCTTAACCCTATCCTCATAGGCGAAACTCACGCCCTGCACCTCAAGACCCACCTCGTCGCCCAACTCCACGGCGTCGCCACGCTCCTCAACGGGGAGCGCCGAGATAGCGACCAGTCTATCCACCGAGGTGGAGATGTGGATGAACGAAGGCAACTGACGGCTCAACTCCATCAGCGGGCGCTGAATCTGTCCCGCGAGCTGCATAAAGGCGGTCATTATACCATAACTTGCGCCATTGAGCAGAGAAAAGACACCCCACACAAACGCCGCCATATATCCCACCGAGAAGCCAGTCTGCATCATCTTGCGCGAGAAGAGCGTGAAACTTGTACGACGCATAACCCTCTCGCGAAGGTCGCTCTGCATCACCTCCAAATCCTCCACCACGCGGGGCGTATATTCCATCGACGCCACCAGTGTGCGGTGGTGCATATACTCCTGAATGTGCGACTGCACATTAGAGTCCAAATCGCGTATCTGCTTGGTATAGCCCCTGATACGGCGCGCATAGAGCCTGCCAAAGAGCATAAAGGCGGGCAGTATGAATGTCACAACAAGAGCCAGACGATAGTCCAGCAGCGAGAGGAAAGTGAGCGCCGAGAGGAACTGCAAAACGGTCACTATGGTCTGCGGAACGACCACGCTGATGGTGTTCGCAATGGCATCGACATCCTCCAGCAGGCGGTTCATCACATCGCCCGTATGCATCTTGCCTCCGCCCGACCAGCGGCAATCCATAATGTGGGAAAAGAGGCGGTAGCGCAGGCGGTTTTTCATATCAATCTCGCTCTCGACCTCCATTCGTGAGACCATCGCCGAGAGCAGAATCTGCACACCTATGCAGCCCGCCATCAGCGCGATATTGACAAAGAGGTTACCCTCCGCCCTCGAGGTGGCTATATCGACCAACTGCTTACAGGTCCAGACATAAAAGAGCGAGATGGCAACATGCACCGAGCCCACAAGAGTCTGCATCGCAATCTTGCCACGCACACCCTCGGCAGCACGCCAGAGCCACAATATGTAATCGTGCAATTTCATCTCTTTTCGTTTGGTTTTCCCACGCGCAGATGCGCCCTTACAACTCCACCAGTCCGTTCTTTATGGCATAGACCACAAGGCTGGTGCTATTCTTGCAACCGCTCTTTTCGAGGATATTGGCGCGGTGCTTATCCACCGTACGCTTCGATATGAAGAGTTGGTCGGCAATCTCCTGTGTCGAGAGTCCGCGGCAGATGGCAACCAGAATCTCCACCTCGCGCTCGGACAATCTATCCTGCTCGTCAATAGGCTGGCGGTCGCTAATTTTCAGCGAGTTAGAGAGCGATGCGAGCAGCGATGCACTGAAATATGTACCGCCCTCGTGGACGGTCTTTACCGCCTCGACCAACTCATCAAACTCCGAGTCCTTGAGCAAAAATCCCTTCGCGCCACACTCCATCATACGGGTGTAGTAGGCGTTGTCGCCAAACATCGAGAGCGTCACCACCTTCATCTCGGGCATACGCTCCAACGCCTGCGCCGTAGTCTGCGCGCCATTGAGCCCAGGCATCGCATAATCCATAAAGACCACATCGGGGCGCGCCTGTTCGAGCAGCGAGAGGAACTCCTCGCCACTTGCCGCCTCCGCCACCACCTCAATATCGGGGTGCGAGGAGAATAGCAACATCAAACCTCGCCTGAAAAGCGAGTGGTCATCGACCAATGCAATTCTTATCTTCATCATCTCCTCCTTCTCTCTTGTCGCTGCGAGCGGCGCTCCTGACGGTTGCTCTGTCGCTCACGACGGTTCTCTGCGCGCTGGGTCGCAATATCCATCAATGGGCGTATAGCGCCCTTCACATTCACCTTCACCACGGCTCGCATACCCTTGCCCTTCGCCGAGTCGATATCGAACTCGCCATTGAGGGTGTTGATGCGCGACTGGATATTTGACAGACCCATACCGCAATCCATCACCGCCTGGGGCACAAAGCCGCTTCCATTGTCACTGTACTGCAACTCGAGAATGTCGCCCTGGATATTGAGCGAGAGTTTTATTTCGGTGCAGCCAGAGTGTTTGAGCGAATTGGTAATCAACTCACACACAACGCGATACATAATCACCTCGATATCATTGTCGTGGCGTCCGCCCTTGAGGTTCGTAGCGAACGAAATCTTCACATTATGCAGCGCAGCCGAGCGGTCAATAAAGTTCTGGATGCCACGCGCCAGACCGAAGTCCATCAGCACCTGCGGCGAGAGGTTGTTCGATATTTCGCGCAACGAGCGCACAGCCTCCTCGACCACATAGAGCGTGTTATCCATCAACTCGCGTCGCTTGGCATCCATCTCGCCCTTCGAGAGGGCCGAGAGCGAAATCTTCGCCGACGATAGCAGAGGGCCGAGTCCGTCGTGCAACTCCTTCGAGAAGTTGGCGCGCGTGCGCTCCTCGGTACGCAGTACGGCCGTCAGGATGCGCTTGTCGGCGCGCTGACGGTGGACATTGAGGCGGTCGATATAGATGATGAGTTTATCCAAAAAGACCACGCCCACCGAGACGCAGACCGACACCACGATGTCGAGCCACACCAGAGCCGTAGCCGATACGGGCTTGCCGTAACTCGCCACAAGTTGCAACACACGCTCACCCGCCAGCACCATAAAGCCGATGCTAAAGAGTATCCACACCACCTTATACTTCGTGGCGCGGATGAGGCGGATGGCGAAGAACATAGCGATAAACTGGATGATTATCGATATGTAGAGTAGCGCTTTTACCATCATAGTTTTTCAAGTTTTAAGAGTGTTTGCACTTACCCTGCCTATTTCAAAATGCGCTCCAAGTGGGACATTTGAGAGTAGGAGGTCATATCAATCTGGACGGGCACAACCGACACATAGCCATTCGCCAGCGCCCACTCATCGGTGTCGGCAGCGCAGGGCTCGTAGTTGGTGTAACTACCAGTAAGCCAGTAGTATGGTTTGCCGCGTGGGTCCTCGTGACGATAGAACTCCTCGCGCCAGATGCCTCGACACTGACGGCACACCTTCACGCCATTGATCTCCGCCATCGGGATGTTTGGCACATTCACATTCAAACACAACGGCTTGCCGTCCTGCAGCGGATTATCGAGCACCGATGAGATAATCTCGCGGGCGTAGTGCTTCGCAGCCTCGAAGTCGGCGTTGGGGTCGTGGTCCGTAAGCGACAGACCTACCGAGGGGCAACCATAAAAACTGCCCTCGATAGCCGCACCCATCGTGCCCGAGTAGAGCACATTGATAGCCGAGTTAGAGCCGTGGTTGATACCCGACACAACGAGGTCCACCTTCTCGTTCAAAAGCAGGTGGTCGAACGCCCACTTCACGCAATCGACGGGCGTACCAGTAAAGGAGTAAACCTCCACATCGGGCTCGTCGCGGTGCTTCTCCAAAAAGAGTGGCTCATACATCGTAATCGCCTGACTGCGACCACTCTGCGGCTCGGCTGGCGCAACCGCCACCACACGACCAAACTCGCGTGCCACCTCGATGGCCGCAGCAAAACCCTTCGCCCGATAGCCATCGTCGTTTGACACAAATATCAATCTATCCTTGCTCATATTTCTTCGATTCTGATTAGTATTTAACAAAGATAGAAAAAATTATTTTTCTACGCACGCCCGATGCAACTTTTTATCCGCCGAAAAACAAATTCGCCCAAAAGCGCACCCGAATAGGATTTTTTAGTTATCTTTGTCAAAATAATAGTCTTTGCGATGGTCCTTTTGGGGCTAAAGCGCAGACGGAAGGCATATTAGCGATGAAAAAGAGTATCCTGGCACCCATAAAATATCTCGCCAGCGCAGACTTTGCACTGCGATTCAAGAAGTGGCGACAGCAGACCGCGGCATCGTTGCCGCTGGGCAAATATTTTATGCGCCGCCGCTATGCTCCCGCAGCCGAGTATCTCGACATGGAGACCTTCGGTATGCACTTCTCATCACCCATCGGTCTGGCGGCGGGCTACGATAGCAACGGCACCCTTATCGACACGATGGATGCTATGGGCTTCGGCTTTGTGGAGGTGGGCGCTATCACTCCGCGCGAGCAGCACAACCACACCCACCCTACGCTCTACACCCTGAAGAACGACCGCGCCATAATCAACTGCTCCGACATTGACAGCGACGGCGTGGAGCGCGTGATTGAGAACATCAAGAGCCGCAACAGTCGCATCATCGTGGGTTGCAACATAGCCAAGAACAGCGCCACCGCGCCCGAGGATGCTCCGCGCGACTATCTGCGTCTGTTCCGCCCGCTCTACCAGTATGCCGATTACTTCACTGTGAATATCTGCTTGAATAGCACCGACAAGCCATATCTTCCCTGCGACCGCGAGGAGGTGATGGCTATACTCCAGCCGCTGTTCGAGTTCCGCCGAGGACAGAATCAGTATCGCCCTCTGCTGCTGAAGATTTCTCCCGACCTGACGAATGAGCAGATTGATATGATGGCCGACATTATGATTGACACCCCGCTGGACGGCATCGTCGCCTGCGGAGGCAGTACGGGTCGTCACGGACTGGAGCACTCAACCGACATCATCCACAAGTTGGGTCGCACGCCAGGTGCGATGTATGGCGCACCGCTCAAGGAGCGCACGCTGGAGGTCATCCGCCGCATCTACGACCGCGCAAAGGGCACCTACCCCATCATCGGCTGCGGAGGTATCACCTCGACACAGGATGCCATTGATATGCTGGAGGCTGGCGCGACACTTGTACAACTCTCAACGGAGTTCATCTACGGCGGCGGCAAGTCGCTGCGTAACATACGCATAGGTCTGAACGAGCACCTCCGTCAGGCGTCACTCAACGCCACACCCGAGGAGCAGAAATAACCCCAAGAAAAAATTATGATTAAGGCAACAATAATCACCATCGGCGACGAGATTCTCATCGGTCAAATCGTCGATACCAACTCTGTGAGCATCGCCAAGCGACTCAACACCATCGGCATCACCGTAGCCGAGAAACTATCCATCGGCGACAACGCCGAGCAGATTGAGGCGACACTCAAGCGCGCCCACGCACAGTCGCAGGTGGTCATCATCACTGGCGGTCTGGGCCCTACGAAGGACGACATCACGAAGCATACACTCGCCCGCATCTTCAGCTCACCACTCATTGAAAATAAGGAGGTTGCGGAGTTTGTAGAAAAACTACTCGCGGCGCGAGGCATAGCATTCAACGCCCTCAACCGCTCGCAGGCACTCGTACCAGAGTGTTGCGAAGTTCTGTTCAACTACCACGGCACAGCCCCTGGAATGTGGTTCGAGCAGGGCGAGAATGTGACTATCTCGTTGCCTGGCGTGCCGTTTGAGATGGAGCACCTGATGGATGAGGTCATCCCTCGCCTGAAGGAGCACTACACCCTCCACGCCAACATCCACCGCACGATGATAACCTCGGGCATCGCCGAGTCAATCCTTGCCGAGCGCATCGCCGCGTGGGAGGATGCTCTGCCCGCCGACATCAAGTTGGCATACCTCCCCGCACCCAACATCGTGCGCCTGCGCCTCTCGACCTACGACAGCGCCGACGGCGAGGCGGCACGCAAGCGAATAGACGAGTTATTCAGCCAGTTATACCACATCATCCCCGACAACATAGTGGGCTACGAAGACGCATCAGTCCAGCAACTTGTCCACCAGATTCTCACCGAGCGAGGTCAGACCCTCGCCGTCGCAGAGAGTTGTACGGGCGGCACAATAGCATCGCGCTTTACGGCTATGGCGGGCTCATCGGCATACTTTTTAGCAGGCGTGGTGTCTTATTCAAACGAGTCGAAGCGAGATATTTTAGGCGTTGATTATGAGAATATTATGCGCTATGGCGCTGTGAGCGAGCAAGTGGCACGCCAGATGGCAGAGGGTGCGCGCCGCATCACGGGAGCCGACTACGCAATCTCCACAACGGGCATCGCAGGACCTACGGGCGGCTCGGCGGAGAAGCCAGTGGGCACAGTGTGGATTGCCGTAGCAACACCCACCCACACCATCGCAATGCTTCGCCCATCGGGCACCGACCGCGGACAAATCATCAACCGCGCCTCGGCATACGCCATCGAGATGCTCTACAAGGAGTTGAAGAAGGCATAAACGGGAAGGCTAATTTTGTTTTAGGGAGCGGCGCGGGTCGCTCCTTTTTGTTTGATACGAATTTATCTTCGGGGGCTGGGGCGGATGGCGCGCAGGGCGCGCTATGTCCCCGAAGATACAGGCCTAAAGCCTGATGTTTTCTAATATTTCAAACTCTGCAAAAATTCCTCTCGTCACTGCATTTTTCATCAATTCCACCCCTCCCTTGCGCCCGAAAACGCCATTTTTTCACTTTTTTTCTCGCTAAAAGCACAATTTTGAATTTTGAA
>JAFZFR010000092.1 GCA_017555805.1 Alistipes sp.
CTTGCGAGCGATGAGCTTAGCACCCTCACGGCGAGCCTCCACGCCAATGTGGTCCATATGAAGGTTGAAGAACCAGAACTTGCGCTTGGTCACCTTGTCCTGCAAACGGGCGTATGAGCAGATGCGTGGCAGGGCTGCGTCCCAGCCAACAACGCCCACCTGGTCGGGAGTCTCCGAAATCCAGAATGTGCCCGAGTCGAGGAGCTTGAAGCGGTCGCGCTTGTAGAACACAGGCGAGAACTCACCCTCGTCCTTGCCGTCATCACGGCCCACACCAACATAGGCATAGCCCTCCAACTCGCGAAGCATATCGTCCAACTGGTTGCGTTTAACCTCCTGTGCACCAAATACATCCACGTCGTTCCACTCAATCATATCGCAGATTACAGGGCAACGCTGAAACCATCCGTTTCCACGCTTTACGTCGCCTTCGTTGTCGTTGCGGATATTGTATGAGCCGACAATTAAATCCTGAGCCGAGAGGCTCAATGTGGCAAATGTAAGTGCCACCAAAATATAGAGTCTTTTCATCTTTTGCGGTTTTTTGTTACTTAGCAGCCTCTGTCTTGTCAATCTTGTTGAGCGCAAATGCGTAAGCGCCAATCGAAGTGGCTGTGTTTGCACCAATCTTCGAGAACATTACGCCAATACGCTTCTGTGGGTCGTAGCTGACCTCACGCTCCGAGCCGTAAACCTTGATAGTGCGGCTCTCGCCCTTTGCAAACTCCTCGAACTCGGCCTCGTTGTCCAGGTCGTAAACCTTCATCTGTACACGGTTGATTGAGTCGCCCTGCAGAGTGTGAATCTTCGAGCGCATCTCGTTCAAAAGAGCTGGCTTGATATACTTCGCAGCGGCTGACAAACCACCACCAATCACAATCACGCCGTCGATGAACGTAACGGCTGTAGCCATAGCGTCACCAGCCACCTCGCCCAAAGTTGCGAATGCCTTCTTGGCAGCCTCCTGGTCGCCCGCACGCTTACCCTCGGCGATATCGAAAATGTCCTTTGGTGTGAGTGTCATATCTGTTGAGCCTGATTCCTCGGCATATACACGCTTCACGGCTCGGATTGATACACCCTCCTCTACCATCACGTTAGGCATAAGCTTGTGGCGCTGGCAGAATGTCTCCACACAAGAGTTGTCGCCAATGTGCAGCTCACCATCTGTCACGAAACCAAAGCCGAAGCCAGTACCGAATGTGAAGGCCAAAAGGTTGCGGAACTGCTTGTTGCTGTTACTCTCTGCAAGCTTCTGATTCAACTCGGGAAGTGCGCCACCCAAAGCCTCGCCATAGGCGTAGAGGTCAGCATCGTTGTTGATAAATACAGGGATGCCGAACTTCTCCTCGAGGAATGGACCCAAAGCCACACCATCACGGAACGATGGGAAGTTGGGCAGATAACCGCCGATGATACCGTTGGGGTAGTCGGCTGGGCCAGGGAATGCGAAGCTGATAGCCACAGGCTTCTCATCGAGCTGAGAGATGATTCGCGAAAAGCCCTCTACCATTGTGTTGAGGCAGATGTCGAGGTTCTCGGCATTTGATGGGAGCACGAGTGGCTCTACGATGTACTTATTGCCTTTGATTGCACCAAATGCGAGGTTTGTACCTCCAGCATCGAGTGTGATGACTGTTCTAGGATCGTTGCTATACATAATTGTTAATGTTTTGTTGGTTTAATAGATAGTAATCCACACAAAGATAATAATTTTATGATAATAATTGGTGCAAAATGATTAGTTTTGTAACCGGAAAGTTCACAATGTGCTAATTCAATGTAAAACAGTATAAAATATGAAAATTTTCAAACACCTTTTGGCAACCGCCGTTGTTGCCGTTATGCTGGCCTCTTGTGCTGGTGGTAATGCAGTTCGTGACGATAAGCGTGCTGCGAAGATTGTGGCCGAAATCCGCAATCCTAAATCAAAGAATGTGCTTGTGATTAGCCACCGTGGCGACTGGCGCAACTATCCCGAGAACTCTATCCCAGCCATCGAGTCTGTTATCAAAATGGGTGTCGATATCGTGGAGCTGGATGTTGCTCTTACATCGGACAGCGTGCTTGTATTGCAGCACGACCGCACCATCGACCGTTGCACAACAGGTAAGGGTAAGATTAGCGATATTACCTACGACTCTATCCAGAAGTGCTATTTGAAGACTGCTCACAATACACGTAGCTCACTCGATTTGAAGGTTCCTACCTTGCGTGAGGCTTTGGAGGTGTGCAAGGATCGCATCGTGGTAAATATCGACAAGGGTTACGAGCACTACGATATGGTTCTCGCCATTGCCGAGGAGTTGGGCGTAACAGAGCAGATTCTTATCAAGGGTAACAAGTCGCTTGCCAACGTTCGCAAAAAGATGGCGGGCAACAAGCAGAACTTACTCTATATGCCAATCATCACTCCATCAAATGCTAAGAGCCTTGCTTTGTTCGAGGAGTATGAGGCTGATTCTGAGCCACAGCTCGCATACGAGATTTGCTGGAACAAGATGATTCCTGAGGTTGAGGATTGTATGAAGCGTGTTGTAGCCGACGGCTCTAAGTTGTGGGTGAACTCACTCTGGAACTCACTCTGCGGTGGTCTTAGCGACGATGTGGCTTACGATACATCTGCCGAGGAGGTTTACGGCAAGCTCGTTGATATGGGTGCTACTATGATTCAGACCGACCGTCCTGAGTTCTTGTTGAATTACCTCCGCAGCCGTGGTTTGCACGACTAAAAAAGTCTTTTCTGACAAGAAAATCTAAACCGATTAGACTATGACGCCAAAGCAGAGTGCACTTTATGCTCTGATGGAGGAGCGCGGTTATAGCTATGCCGCCATTCAAGCCACAATGATGATGTTGGGCGAGGAGCGCGATGCACTCGATGATATGATTTTGTATATCGAGGATGATGCTCCCACCGAAGAGGAGATTATCGAAAAGGTTGCCTCAATCTGCTTTGACAGACAATAAGAAAAAGGATATTGGCCATCGGGTCAATATCCTTTTTTAGTTTGTTTATTTTCTGTGTGTTGCCTTTTATCAGAGGAACAGCATCGCTATGGCCGAGACCACAAAGCCACCCACAAAGCCTGCCAGAATCTGTATTCCGTTGTTGCGGCCAGCGTAGAGGCGAGCCGAGGCCAAAATACCTGTTGCGATAATCGATGCTTGCATCACCCAAAAGAGGCTTTGTGCGCCTATAATGTTGAGCGTTATAAGTGCCGCCGTAGCTGCTCCCATGGCAGTCATATGCAGACTTGCTCGCCAGAAGGGTAGTGTCAGCAGGCAGAACAATTCACTCATAGCTGCCGCAACAGCTATCTTGCGGAATATCATCAGCGAAGGCGACTTCATCAGCGTAATGGCGCAGAGCAGATAGCAGCAGGTGCCGAGCAACAGAGGAACTGCCTTTGAGCGAAGTCCTCTGATTCGGCCACGTCCCCACTTGTCGGCACGACGCAACAAGGCGCGTCCCACATAGGGAATCACCATAGCGTAGAGTGTCACCACCCAAAGCAGATATAACTTCACCTTGATGGGAAACACATCGTAGATAGTGTCGGCAAAAAGCAGCAACGCCACCAGGTAGATGGGTATTGCCGAGGGGTGAAGAATGGTTGATATTATTTTGGCTAACCGTCTAAGCATCTTATATTTGGGGCTTAAATCTGCTTGCGCAGGCGTGCTACTGGTATGTCGAGCATCTCGCGATACTTGGCAACCGTACGGCGTGCAATGCAGTACCCCTTGTCGTTAAGTATGTTCATCAGTGTCTCGTCGGTCAGGGGGTGTCGTTTGTCCTCCTCGTCGATACACTTCTGCAATAGATTTTTAATTTCGTAGCTCGATACGCTCTCGCCACTCTCGGTCTGCATAGCCTCCGAGAAGAGTGATTTGAGCAGTATGATACCGAAGTGAGTCTGCACATATTTGCTGTTCACCACGCGCGAGATGGTCGAGACGTCCAACCCTGTGCGGTCGGCAATATCCTTTAGAATCATCGGACGCAGTTTGCTCTTGTCGCCATCCTTGAAGTACTCCTTTTGGAACGAGAGTATCTCCTGCATTGTGCGCATAAGGGTGTCGTGGCGCTGCTTGATAGCCGATATAAACCACTTTGCCGAGTCGATTTTGCTCTTCACGAACTGCACAGCCTCCTTGTTACTCTCCGAGACGGTGCCGTCCGATGTAATCATATCGCGAATCATCTCCACATAGCGGCGATTGATGCGTACATCGGGTATGTTGTTGGAGTTGAGCGAGAGGTCAAACTGGCCATCCTGATAGTCGAGTCTGAAATCGGGTATAATATAAGGTGTGGTGTCCATACCATCCTCATTATAGAGATTGCCTGGCTTGGGCGAGAGGTGTTTGATCTCGTCGATAGCGTCGCGAAAATCGTCCTCGCTCACGCCAAGGCGTGCTATAAGCTTCTCGTAGTGTTTCTTTACAAACTCCTCGAAGTGGAGCGATATAATCTTGTGCGCCAACACCTTAGCCTCGGTATCCATTCTGCGCTGCGCCATCTGCAACAGTAGGCACTCCTGCAGGTTGCGTGCGCCGATGCCGGCTGGCTCCAGCTGGTGGATTATGCCGAGCAGCTCCTCCAGATGGCTGGTTGAGGTCTCGATGCCGAGCGAGAAGGCTATGTCGTCAGAGATTGACTCCATATCGCGACGCAGATAGCCATCCTCGTCGATGCTGCCCACAATAAATTCGGCAATATGGCGGTCGGTATCTGTCAAGTTGCGGTAGCCCAGCTGCTCGCACAGATACTCCTGCAAGGAACGACCCTCGGTGATGTTCACAGGGCGCTGCTTATCATCCTTTGAGTAGTTGTTTATACGGCTCTTGTAGCTCGGTGTGTCATCCTCGCGGATATACTCCTCGACTGAGATGTTTTGAGCCTCCTCCTCTTGCGACGACTCCTCCTCTTCCAATACTATATTCTCCTCAATCTCCTGCTTCACCCTCTGTTCGAGCATTATAGCAGGTAGCTCCAGCAGTTTTATCATCTGAATCTGCTGGGGTGATAGAGTCTGTTGTAATTTCTGAATCTGACGTTGTGAAATAGCCATTACATTACGATTTTAAGTTCCACTTCGACAGGTTCCTTCTCTTGGTTTGTGGTTGTGGTTATCGTGCAGACGCTTTTACAGCTGCTGCAATCGCTTTAGCCCAATTCTCGGCAAGCTCCACTGCTCCCTCCTCGTTGGGGTGGAGATAGAATGTGCCAGCATTGCCCTTCTCGGCGAACATATACTTCTTGTACTCGTTCTTGAAGAGGCCATAGCTCTCGCAATCACCCAAATAGATGTCTCCATTCTCGCGTGCGAGCTCCTCCAAAGGAGTGATATACTCTGTGGCGCGATTCAGACCAGCTACCAGGTAGCGGGCTCCATTGTAGGTGTTGGGGCTATACCAAATGGGGCGGTGTAGTACGAATATCGACTCCGGACACATCTCGCGCAGGCGCGAGATGATTGTCAGGAGGTTATTCTTGTAATCAGCGTTACTCACTGGCGAGCCAGTAGGGCCCTTCGATGCTGAGTCGTTGGTGCCGAGCATAATAGAGAAGATGTACTTCTCCTTGGCTGGTGTCTTCTCCGCCTCGGCCTTGACGTTGGCGATGCTCTTCTCCACACGCTTAAAGTCGCGGTTGCGAGATGGCAGAAAATCGACAGTCGTAGCACCCGAACGACCGCAGTTGCTGAAGTCTGCGACGTTGATTACTCTGTTGCTGAATTTGTTGGTCAAAATATCAGTTGCCACAACAGGGGGTGCGCTCTTATCTTTCTCGGAGTGCAGAGCACCTGCAGTGATGCTGTCGCCGATGTAGATAATGTTGTAGCGTACATCCTCCTTGCGCTCCTTCGAGAGAGCCGAAAGGCTACCTGCAAAGCATATAACCAAGAACAAAAGGGCTATTCTCTTCATAGTTTGTTGTGTAATTTAGTTAGTATTTTGACCTGTAAATTGAGTCGCGTGTTTTTAGAACTCAGCGTTGTTTGGAGTACGTGGGAATGGGATCACATCGCGGATGTTAGCCATACCTGTAACGAACAACAACAAGCGCTCGAAGCCCAAACCGAAGCCTGAGTGAGGTGCTGAACCCCAACGACGAGTATCCAAATACCACCAGATATCCTGCTCGTTCATACCGAGCTCGGCTACTCTTGCAGAAAGCTTGCCGTAGTCGGCCTCACGCTCTGAACCACCGATAATCTCGCCGATTTTTGGGAACAATACGTCCATAGCGCGTACTGTCTTGCCATCCTCGTTCTGCTTCATATAGAATGCCTTGATCTCCTTTGGATAGTTAATCAAGATAACTGGACGCTTGAAGTGCTCCTCTACGAGGTAACGCTCGTGCTCCGACTGCAAGTCGCAACCCCACTCGCAAGGGAACTCAAACTTGCGGCCTGATGCCTTCAAGATCTCGATACCCTCGGTGTAGTCCAAGCGAACGAAGTCGTTGTTCAATACGAACTCCAGACGCTCGATAAGCTCCTTGTCCCACATCTTGTTCATGAACTCCAAATCCTCGCGGCAGTTCTCCAAAGCGTAGCGAATCAAATACTTGAGGAAGTCCTCAGCGAGCTCCATGTTATCCTCCAACTCATAGAATGCCATCTCAGGCTCAATCATCCAGAACTCAGCCAAGTGGCGAGGAGTGTTAGAGTTCTCGGCACGGAATGTAGGGCCGAATGTGTAGATACGACCGAGTGACAATGCGCCGAGCTCACCCTCCAACTGACCCGATACGGTCAAGTTACAAGGCTTGCCAAAGAAATCCTGAGAGTAATCTACCTTACCCTCCTCAGTGCGTGGAGGATTAGCGATATCGAGAGTTGTTACATTGAACATAGCACCTGCGCCCTCGCAGTCCGAACCTGTGATAAGTGGAGTGTGGAGGTAGTAGAAGCCGTTGTCGTTGAAATACTTGTGGATAGCAAACGCCATAGCGTGGCGGATGCGGAGGATAGCACCAAAAGTGTTTGTGCGAGGACGCAAATAAGCGATGTCGCGCAAGAACTCCAATGAGTGACCCTTCTTCTGCAATGGGTAAGTCTCAGGATCTGCTGTGCCGTAAATCTCGATGTCGGCAGCCTGAACCTCTACACCCTGACCCGATGCTGGTGACTCAACGAGCTTACCATCAACACGGATACAAGCACCAGTAGTTACAGCCTTGAGCTTCTCCTCGTCGAACGATGCCAAGTCAACAACAACCTGAATGTTGGCAACGCAAGAACCGTCGTTCAATGCAATGAATGCCACGTTCTTATTACCTCGCTTTGTGCGTACCCAGCCCTTGACTGTAATGTCGCAGCCTACCGCACCAGATTTTAAAATCTCTGCAATTCTTTGAGTTTTCATGATTTTATCTTTTTTAATCTTATTGTCAAATTCTTTTATCAACCCACAAAGATACGAAGAACTCGCGAGAAAAAGGCAGGAAATTGGGAAATAATGCAAACCGTTGGTAGATTGTTTAATACGCAACGGGCTTCTGCGGTTGTAATGCGGTCCTGAAAGAC
>JAFZFR010000093.1 GCA_017555805.1 Alistipes sp.
ATTGACATTCCCCCTAAATCCCCCTTTGGCAAAGGGGGACTTTTGTCGCTCACGCTCCGTAGGCGAGAATGTTTTGGGCTTAAGCTGGTACAGTTGAGTAATCTCGAAGCATTACTATAAGAAAAGCGACATCCTTTGGGTGTCGCTTTTTTGTTGCTGTATTCTCGCACTTGTGAGTGTATTGACATTCCCCCTAAATCCCCCTTTGGCAAAGGGGGACTTTTGTCGCTCACGCTCCGTAGGCGAGAATGTTTTGGGTTTAAGCTGGTACAGTTGAGTAATCTCGAAACATTACTATAAAAAAAGCGACATCCATTGGGTGTCGCTTTTTTGTATAATAAAATCCTCAACATAACACATAAAAAGAACTGCCCAACGGACAGTCCTTTCTATTTTAGAAGTTGTATAACAAGAGGGATTTTTAGGCGCGCGAAGCCCGAAAAGCGGAGTTTACTTGGCGTAAATGAGCATTTGAGGGCAAGCGCAACACCAAAATCACCTTGTTAGACGACTTCTCTACCACAATTTGTTTTCTGGATGCTCCTTGATTATATGCAAGATATGCTCCTTGGTGAATGGGGCTTTGTCATCGGCAAGTTTGATTGCACGCACAGAGTAGTCGGTCACAACCGCCTTCTCCTCGTCCACATCGCTATACACATTCACCTGGAAGAGCAGGTTAGGCACCTCGACAAAGGCGAAATCAATGAACATACCACCCAAAACAAATGGCTCGGCATTGATAATCACAAATCGACTCTCGCCAATCTGCGCCTTGTATTTCTCCAATTCGGGGCACTCCACCTCACCCGCAAGCCACTTGTCGATATGCTTACGCAGATGACGGAAATAGTCGTTATCGAGCCAATCCTGGTCGCTCCAACTACCGAAACGAATCTCATTAAGAGGTTTGAAGTTCATCTCCTCGTCAGAAGCCTCACACTCCTCGCACGATTCGCACAACCCCTCAACGCCCGCCATTACATCCGCCGCGCTCTGCTTGTTCTTTGGCTGACACGCCGCGCAGAGAGTCGCCGCAAGAATGAAAAATAGAATCTTCTTCATCGTCGCACACTATTTCTGACCCGCGAGAGTCAATGTAATCCAAGGCATATTCTTCTTGGCAAACTCCATCACCTCGACAGCCTTGTCACAGCACAATGCATCAGCGCCAAGAGCCACGCCCAACTGGAAGTCCTCAATGCCGCCACCTGGCCAGAGCGACACGATAAGACCCGCCTTCTTCGCCTTCATCACCATATCGCGGTTTGTGCCACCCATCGTACACGCCAGACGCTTCACGCCCAAATCGAGCGCCTGCTTGATGCAGTCGTCGCTCAATGGCAGGCCGATGATAAGCATCAAATCAGCCTCTGGGTGCAACTCGCGCATTGTGCGTAGCGTGCGCTTGTCGAACGATGTGAAGAGGTAGGTCGAGTTCGCTGGTTTCTTCTTCATAGCGGTCTTATAGAGTTTGTCGCAATATACTCGCAACTTCTCGTCATCGTAACCACCCGACTTCATCTCCCACTCAACATATACGCTGTCGCGCTTCGAGAGCCACTTCGCCAACTCATCGGCAAACAAAATCTTATTACCGCAATCGGTACGCACCTTGCTAATCTCCTTGCGTGTCATCTCCTCGACATTGCCATCGCTTGGCGTAAGGCGTGAGAGGGTCTCATCGTGAGAGATTACCAACTCGCCATCGGCAGTGAGACGGATATCGGTCTCATAACCGCGGATACCTTTATTATATGTAGCCTCGAATGCCGCCAAAGTGTTCTCCTCGAACTCATATCGGCTGGCACGGTGTGCAAAGTGCTGTACGGCGCGAGGCTGCTGCGCCTGGACTGATGCTCCCGCCATCAATGCGAGCGCCAAAATCAAAATCTTCTTCATAAGGTTAATAGATTAAAAAAGCGGGCCGCGAACCGACCCGCCATTAAATAATATTTAGCGAGCCTCTCGCCTTTTATACAGTCATAATCTCCTTCTCCTTGGCTGCCATCAGCTCATCAATCTGCTTTGAGTACTTCTCAAGCAGCTTCTGTGCTCTTGTCTCGCCATCCTTTGCCTCGTCCTCTGGCATACCCTCCTTCTGTGCCTTCTTGAATGCCTCAACAGCATCACGGCGTGCGTTACGGAGGCTGATGCGTGCGTTCTCGCCCACGCCCTTCACCTGCTTAACGAGCTCCTTACGACGGTCCTCTGTGAGAGGTGGAATAGTCAAACGGATAGTCTCGCCATTGTTTGATGGAGTAAGACCGATGTTTGAGTCGATAATAGCCTTCTCGATAAGGCGGATAAAGTTCTTATCCCAAGGCTGAATGAGGATTGTGCGTGCATCGGGCACAGTCACACTCGCTACACCAGAGACTGGAGTCTGTGAGCCGTAGTAATCAACGAATACGCTGTTGAGCACATTTGTAGTCGCCTTACCAGCGCGGATGTTCAAGAGTTCCTCATCCAAGTGACCCACCGTACGCTTCATACGGTCGGTTGCTTCATTAATGATTGTTGTTGTATCCATAGTAGTCTATTTTATTATTTTGATTCTTACTTCAAAGCCTTCTCAATCGCAGAAATCATCTCGGCAAACTCCTCGGGAGTGTAGCCCACCGATGTGTAAATCACCTTACCATCCTTGCCCACCACGAAGTTGCGAGGAATGTAGTTCGACGCATACTTCTTGTAGATGGTCTGCTTTGGGTCAAGACCCATAGGGAAGGTGTAGCCGTTCTGCTTGCGGAATGCCTCAACGGTCTTCTTCGCCTCGCCGCGCGAGATTGGCAGGAAGACAAACTTCTTGCCCTTGAAGCGCTCGATGAGTTGCTTCTCCACAACCTTCAACTCCTGACGGCAAGGAGGACACCAGGTAGCCCAGAAGTTCACCACAACAACCTTACCCTTGAGTTTTGACAATGTAATCTCGCTGCCATCGACCATCTCAACGGTGAAGTCAGGAGCCTTGTCGCCCTTGTTGATCAGTGTTGTAGATGCAATATCGTCCTTCTGCGCCTGCACCTCAACGGGCATCGCAACTGCCACAGCGACCATAGCCATCAGCGCCAGCGCCGCCTTACGGAAAAAAGATTTCATTTTCATACTCTCTCTAAAAATTAATTACTCCTTGCACACCAGTGTGCCGATTGACTCACCATCCAAAACCTTTGCCAAATTGCCCTCGGTATCCATATCAAATACGATAATATCCAAGCCATTCTCCTTGCAAAGTGTGAAAGCGGTCATATCCATAACCTTCAGGTCGCGGTTATATACCTCGTCGAAGGTAATCTTGTCGAACTTCGTAGCCGTTGGGTCCTTCTCGGGGTCAGCGGTATAGACGCCATCCACGCGAGTACCCTTGAACATCACCTGCGCCTCAATCTCGATGCCACGCAATGCCGAAGCGGTGTCGGTCGAGAAGTAAGGATTTGATGTGCCACCACCGATGATAACAACATAACCTGCCTCGAGATACTCGATAGCCTTCGCCTTTGAGTAGTACTCGCCGATAGGCTCCATACGGATTGATGTGAGCACCTTCGCCTTCACGCCGTTATCCTCCAGCGCCGACTGCAACGCCAACGAGTTGATAATCGTAGCGAGCATACCCATCTGGTCGCCCTTCACGCGGTCAAAGCCCTTTTTCGCGCCCTGCAAGCCACGGAAGATATTACCGCCACCAATCACGATACCAATCTGCACGCCTGTCGCTGCGGCAGCCTTAATCTGCTCGGCATACGACTGCAACACGGCTGTCGAAAGACCATACTTCTGTTCACCCTGGAGCGACTCGCCGCTCAACTTGAGTAGGATTCTGTTATACTTCATCTTTGAGTTAGTTTATATCTTTTTGCGAAGATAAGAAAAATTCTCTTTTCTCGCAATTCATCACCGAAAATAGTTGCTCATTTTACGCAAAGTGGTAAGTATAAATACCTATTTTGCACCCCTCGGCGTGCCATTTCCCCCCGTGAAAAGAACAAGCGATGATTTTTTTTCTACCTTTGAGAGTGTCAAACAGACATCCAAGTGTGATTTTTAGCAAACAAAACTTAAAACATAAAGATACTATGGTAGATATTTTTGAAAGATTAGAGAAAAATTCTGGCGGTCCGATTGGTCAGTATATGCAGTTGTCACACGGCTATTTCTCATTCCCAAAGTTAGAGGGTGAGTTGGGACCTCATATGAACTTCCGCGGCAAGCCAGTGCTCAACTGGAGTTTGAACAACTACCTCGGTTTGGCTAACCACCCAGAGGTACGCAAGGCTGACGCCGAGGGTGCGGCCGAGTTCGGTATGGCAGCGCCTATGGGTGCGCGTATGATGAGTGGTCAGACAAAGTACCACGAGCAGTTGGAGCGCGAGTTGGCAGAGTTCGTAGGCAAGGAGGATGCCTTCCTTTTGAACTTCGGCTATCAGGGTATGATTTCGATTATCGACTGCTTGCTCACGCCACGCGATGTTGTGGTCTATGATGCAGAGTGCCACGCTTGTATCATCGACGGTCTGCGTATGCACAAGGGCAAGCGCTTCGTATATGCTCACAACAACGAGGAGTCACTCCGTCTGCAACTCCGTCACGCGACAGAACTCGCCGAGGAGCAGCGCGGTGGTGTGCTCGTGATTACCGAGGGTGTATTCGGCATGAAGGGTGACCTCGGCTTCCTGGATGTAATCGTAAATGCGAAGAAGGACTTTAACTTCCGCCTTCTGGTGGACGATGCTCACGGCTTCGGTACTATGGGACCACAGGGTCGCGGTACAGCGGCGCACTTCGGTTGCCCTGACGGCGTTGATGTGTTGTTCAACACCTTCGCAAAGTCGATGGCAGGCATCGGCGCATTCGTCTGCGGTCCACGCTGGCTCATCAACCTCTTCCGCTACAATATGCGTTCACAACTCTACGCAAAGTCGCTCCCAATGCCTATGGTTATCGGTGCGTTGAAGCGTTTGGAACTCATCCGCAACCACCCAGAGTATCAGGAGAAGTTGTGGGAGATTACACGCGCCATCCAGAAGGGCTTTACCGACAACGGTTTTGAGATTGGCGTAACGAAGTCACCAGTGACACCAGTCTATATGAAGGGCGGTGTTGCCGAGGGTACAAACCTCATCGTTGATTTGCGCGAGAACTATGGTATCTTCTGCTCAATCGTGGTTTATCCAGTGATTCCAAAGGGCGAGATTATCCTGCGAATCATCCCTACTGCGGCACACACGCTGGAGGATGTTGAGCGCACCATCGAGGCGTTCAAGGCCGTTCGCGAGAAGTTCGACGCTGGCGTCTATGCCTCAATGCCAATCCCAATGAAGGCCGACCCAGAGTTCAAGATTAGATAACATTCTAACCACTATTCATAATTCAGTTCAAGGAGCGAGGGTGCAGAGCAATCTGCACTCTCGCTGTTTTTGCATAGTGTGGCACGGAAAATGATGTTTCGCAGAAAACACTTATTGCGATGAAAAGGGTTATGATAATAGTAATCTCACTACTGCTGATGCTCATCACCGCCTGCTGCTATGGCGCGGGGCGTGACAGCATCGACCGCCGTACGGTGGCAAGCCTCGACCTAAAATCAATTATGGGCACTTGGTACGAAATAGCCCGCTTCGACCACAGTTTCGAGCGGGGGATGGAGCAGGTGACAGCCACCTACACGCTCCAAGAGGATGGAATGGTGGAGGTCAAGAACCGCGGCATCCGTGACGGCGAGGAGCACATCTCCATCGGTCACGCCAAGACCACCGACGAGCCAGGTCGCCTGCGTGTATCGTTTTTCTGGAAGTTTTATTCCGATTACAATATCCTGGCCATTGCGCCCGACGGCGAATGGATGCTTATCGGCAGCAAGTCGCCCAAATACCTGTGGATACTCGCGCGCAAGCCCTCCTTGCCAGAGCCTACACTGCGTTACATCGTTGCGCTGGCGGCACAACGGGGCTATAATGTGGATAAGTTAATCTTCGTGAAGCAGACTAATTGATGCGGTAGCGGTAGATGATGTTATGGCGTGGCTCGCGAGGGGTGTGGAACGAGATGTACAACCACCCTTTGCGGGTCGCAACGCCTTCGGGCTCAATGCCCATCGCCGTAAGGTCGATATACATCAGGCGGCGCGCCGACTCACGATGCAGAACGCTCAACGCCGTATTCGAGCGCGTAGGTACGCCCTCGGGCAGGAAGATATAGTCGCCATCCACGAGGCTACCCTGCGGAATTGCGATGTCGCCCGCGGGGATGCAGCCGAGCATATCCTCGCGCTGAAGATGCACCTCGCCACGCGAGTCGCTATCGCTTAACTTTGGCAATGAAAACCACTTGAGCATACGCACCGTACCGACCGTGCAGTAGAGGTAAATCACACCTCGCTTGGCATCCACCGCCCAGTCGCAAGGACCCGTAATCTCCTCGCCATCGTAGTAGATTGTCTGCACCAGACGCGAGCCCTCCAACGAAATATCGTTCACATAGCAAGCCCTCTCGCCTCGGCACTCGGTGACATAAAACAAGGGGAACAACGACTCACGCGAGTATCGCTCGACGCCAAACGAGGCGTTGTTGCAATGACCCGTATTACCCTCCAAAACAAATGTTGAGATAAACTTTTTGCTCTTCAAATCGAGCACCACGCACTGACCCTTGTCGTGCACCGAGAAGGCATAATTTCGATATATAGCAAAGCCCTGCGTTGTGCCCGCGACCTCCACATCGGTTGGCAGCCAGTCGTTCACATCGCATACTTTTTCCGCCTCGCCGAGCGGTACGCGCTCCTGCGCCACCACCGCCACCGAGCAGAGCAAGGCAACTACAAGGGCTAACGCTTTCATTGCATCATCTCGTTAATGGTGCGCTTGATACCCTCTTTATCGAAGCCACATATTGAGTAGAGTTCGGCTGGAGTTCCGTGCTCGATAAACTTATCAGCGATACCCAGCGTGCGCACCTCGCCACGATAGCCATTCTCGTTGAGGCACTTCACAACCGCCTCGCCCACGCCACCGCGCAGTACGCCATCCTCCACAACGATAATCTTACCAAACTTCTCGCCCGCCTGCTTTACAAGCGCCTCATCCAAAGGCTTCGCAAAGCGTAAATCGTAGTGAGCGACAGAGTATTTACCCTCGCCCTCCACCTCGGCGATAGCCTCTGTAGCGAAGTTGCCCGCCGTACCGATTGTAAGCAGAGCCAAATCCTCGCCCGACTTTAACTCACGACCCACGCCCGTAGGAATCATCTCAAACTCCGCGCCCTGCCACTGCGCGCCAATGCCGCAACCGCGTGGATAGCGGATAGAGTATGGCGAAGGGGTCTTGGTCGCCGTATAGAGCATATTGCGGAGTTCCAACTCATCCATCGGAGCCGCCACAATCATATTTGGGATGCAAGAGAAATATGCCAAATCAAAGACACCGTGATGCGTAGCACCATCCTCGCCCACCAGACCGCCTCTGTCCAGACAGAAGGTCACAGGCAGACGCTGCAACGCCACATCGTGGATGACATTGTCGTAGGCACGCTGCATAAACGATGAGTAGATGTTGCAGACGGGGTGCATACCTCCAGCCGCCAAGCCCGCAGAGAATGTCACGGCGTGACCTTCGGCGATACCTACATCGAAGCAACGCTCGGGCATCTCGCGCATCATAATGTTGAGCGAGCATCCCGAAGGCATAGCGGGTGTGATACCCACAATCTTATCGTCCTGACGCGCCAACTCGAGCAGAGTCTCGCCAAAGACATCCTGATAGCGTGATGCAGAATTGTTTGATGGGATGCGCTCGCCCGTCTCGGGGTTAAAGCGACCTGGGGCGTGCCACACCGACTGGTTATCCTCGGCTGGCGAGTAGCCCTTACCCTTCTTTGTTATGATGTGCAGCAACTTTGGTTCGTCAATATCCTTCAACGCGCGCAACATACGCACCAACTCCGCCACATTGTGACCATCCAACTGACCAAAATAACGGAAGTTAAGACTCTCAAAGAGGTTGCTATTCTTCAACAAGCCCTGCTTGATGGCATTGCCCACCGTCTGGCAGAAGCGCAACACAGGAGGAATATGACCCAGGATGCTCCACATACCGCGCTTGAGGCGGTTGTAGAACTGCGAGGTGGACATTCTCGCGAGATAGCCATCCAGAGCGCCCGTAGCCTCGTCAATCGCCATCTCGTTATCATTGAAAATCACCAGCAGACGGCCATTCTTCTTGTCGCCCGCATTGTTCAGACCCTCGAACGCCAGACCGCCAGTCATCGCTCCATCGCCAATGACGGCAATTGTGTGGCTATCCTTGCCGCGCAACTCCGCCGCCTTCATCATACCATACGCCGCCGAGATTGAGGTCGATGAGTGACCCGCACCAAACGAGTCATACTCGCTCTCCGCCATACGCGGGAAGCCGCTGATGCCACCCAACTTGCGGTTTGTGGGGAACAAATCCCTGCGACCAGTGATAATCTTGTGTGCATACGCCTGATGTCCGACATCCCACACAAGGTTGTCATGTGGCACATCAAAGACATAGTGGATGGCAACCGTCAGTTCGATTGTACCGAGACTTGAGGCCAGGTGACCCGGGTTCTTCGAGCACTCCTCGATGATGTAACGGCGCAACTCGGCGCAGTAACGCGTGAGTTCCGAAATCGAGAGTTGCTTCAACTCCGCAGGGGAATTGACCTTATATAGCAAATCGTATGTTACTTGTTCTTTAGACTCCATATTCACAAATATACGAATTTTGTGTTATATGACCAAACTATTTCTTCTATTATGCGACCGAACAGGTTATGCCGAGCGCCTCGACCCTTGCCGCAATCTGCTGCAACTCCTCGCGACTGACTTTTTCGAGCGTCTGGCAAGGTGTGTCGCGGTCGAGCGAATAGACCATCACCTGACGCGGAGCAATCTGCTCCACCAGACGCAGCCACGCCGTCACCTGCTCCTCGGTGGTGTTATCCACCCTCTGACCGAGATACTCGCCACGCAGGAACATAGTCTGCAAAATCATCCGACCCTCAAAGAGTTTCATCATCTCGACAGTGCGTTCCACCGAGTAACTGCCCACAGGCTTGTTCACAAGTTGCACCGTCGCATCAAATGCCGAGTCCAATTTCAGAATGTTATTATCTACCCTCTTCAGCGCACGGCGCAC
>JAFZFR010000094.1 GCA_017555805.1 Alistipes sp.
CTTGCACAGCAAGGCGATGGGGATCCTCCCGTAAATTGCACCGCAATACATCTATTGAGTGGAGGATTACCTTCGCCACCCTTTGGGTGTCGGGTAATGACATAATTATAACACTACAACACTAAAGTATATAATTCTGTATAAATAAAAAGAGGCTACTGCGGTAGCCTCTTTTCGTTACTCCTTCTTTAGTGTAAAGAATTTCTCCTCCTTATCCACGCAAGCCACAGCCTCGATGCGGGCGTTGGGGTTTTCTATTGTGATTGGCTCATCGTTGCGGTAGTTACGCATACGGCAACCATAAAGGCTGATTGTGAGCACCTTGTCGCCCCTGACGAGCATAAAATCATCTGAATAACCATCCGCAGTCAGCGCTCCGTTAGGACCCGAGAAGGCCTCCACATTGCTGATAGCGGTGTGACCCTGACCCTCGATGATGATAGGGTGGATGCCGTCGGCGCAACCCTTCACATTGGCGATGATTGAGCCCTGCGCGATTTGCCAGTTGCGGTTGAATGTCGAAGCACCCTTCTTATGGATGCCCACGCTCACGCAGTCGAGGTTGAAGTTGGTAAGTTGTCCGTAACTATGCTCGCCGAGGAGTATTCCGCCGTGTACGCCAAAGGTGAAAACATCCATCATCTGCGCGTTGTCGGTATGGTCGATGGCGAATGAGAATGTAGGCTTTGCTATGACCGAGTCAATCACGCTGCGCGAGAATGCTTTGCCGAACTGGCGCATATTTGCTGGGTTGATGTGGCAATGCAGTATGCGTGGGATGTCGTAGCAGTAGTCGATGCGGATAAACTCGCCGCCGAGCGGATAGCCGTAGCAGTGCTCAAAGAGAATCTGCTCGCAGGGGTGGCGTGGGTCGGCATTGAAGTCCATCGCCATATACTCGCCGTAGAATGTGAGCGACGAGAGCGTCACGCCCTCCACATTCTGCTTTTTGCTCACCTGAATGGTCGGAGGGTAGGCGATAACCTTCGTTGGGTCGTTATGGCTCTGCTCGGGGTAGTAGAACTGTATGCCACGCAGTTGCGTTGCCGACTCTATGGTGATAAATGGCGCAGAGGCGTCAGTGATTATAAATAGCGAGCCTACGGGTGCGGGTCGCTTGGGGTCTTTGGTGCCTCGACCGACTGGTCCGTGTGCGCCGATAAGCGACACATTGCGCTTGAGTACCACGCCCGCAGCGATGGGGTAGCCGCCCACTATGGGCTCGACATATAGCGCTGCGCCCGACTGCGAAGCAATATCTATGGCGCGTTGCAGATTGGCGCGATTCTGCTCGGGAGTGTTGGATGGCGTCACGCCATACTCCATAATGCTCTTCATCGGTTGTGCCGATACGGCAAGGGTAAAGAGCAGAGCGAGGAGTGTGAGTAATTTTTTCATATTTTTAAGTTTTAGGTATTCAAAGATATGAATAAATATGGATTTATACAACCTCAATAAAAATAAAGAGGTTGCTCCACCCAAAAGCAAAGCAACCCCATTCCTAAAAATATCCTATTGATTAAAGGCTATCGCCGAAATCCTTGCGGAACTTCTCCATCAACTTCGATGGCCAGTCGTAAGTAGGCTCAAGACCACCCATAAAGAAGCGCAATACCTTTGGCTCATAAACGAACTTCAAGCCGCCGATAAGGTGACGATTCTCATAGAGCCATACCATACGGTCAATAACATAGTTAATCTGTGAGAGTGTAAACACGCGTCGTGGAACAGCCAGGCGCAACAACTCAACATCAGCAGGAATCTCCTTGCCGTTCTCGTCGCGTACGCTCGATACAGTACCGCGCTCCATACCACGCACGCCCGAGCAGAGGTAGAATGCCGCTGCCAAAGCACCTGCTGGGTACTGGTCCTGCGGGATGTGACTGCAGAACTCCATAGCATTCACATGGGCACCCAACACACCTGGAGGTGTTACCATAGGCACACCGCGCTTCTCCAACTCCTCCACCAGGTACTTAATAAATGTAGGGCTCTGGCTGATAACGGTCTCATCCAAAGTCTCATAAAGGCCCACAGCCATCGCCTCAATCTCGCGAACAGAGATACCACCATAGGTGAGGAAGCCCTCGAACAATGGAATCTTATCCTCCATCAACTCGTAGAGTGCCTTCTGGTTGGTGCAGATACCACCACCGCGTGAAGATGAGAGTTTACGAGCCGAGAAGTAAACCAAGTCTGCCAGCCCTGTCATCATCTTCAAGATCTCGCCCATCGAGTTCTCCTTCCAGTTGTCCTCACGCTGCTGGATGAGGTATGCGTTCTCGCCACCGAGGCTGGCATCCAATACGAGCATAATGCCATACTTGTCGGCGATGCGGCGTACATCCATCAGGTTTGCCATCGAGAATGGCTGACCACCGATAAGGTTTGTCGAAGCCTCCATACGGATGAATGGGATATTCTCAACACCCACCTCCTGAATAGTCTGCTCCAACTTCTCAATATCCATATTACCCTTGAATGGGTGGCTTGACTTGAGTTCCAATGCGTGGTCGTGCAGCAACTCCACAACTCTACCGCCGCACTCCTGAATGTGGGCGAGGGTAGTTGTAAAGTGGTAGTTCATTGGGATTACATGACCTGGCTTAACGAATGTGCGGCAGATGACATTCTCGGCAGCGCGACCCTGGTGAACAGGCAACAGATACTTCTTGCCCAATACATCCAAAACGGCCTTCTGCAAACGCTCGAATGACTGCGAACCCGCGTAAGCGTCGTCGGCGTGCATCATCGCTGCCAACTGGTTGTCGCTCATTGCGTTTGTACCGCTATCGGTAAGCATATCGAGGAATACATCCTTTGTGCTCAAGCGGAATGTGTTGAAGCCTGCCTCCTTCATTGCATCCAGACGGCGTTCGATAGGTACGAGGTGCAACTTCTGTACAACACGAACCTTATGCAGTTCAAGGGGCAAGTTTCCGCCCTTGTAGAATTTTACTGTGCTCATAGTTTTATATATTTTAGGTTTTTTGAAAAAATGAATTCTCAAAGATAGCATATATTTGCCGAAAAATAAAAATAAAAGGCGATCTTTTTGCATAAGACCGCCTTTTTGTGAAAATTTATGCAGAATTACTATCCCTTCTTGTTGAAATAGATGTCAAGCAACTCCTTCGCTGCGATGAATGAACTCAACTTTGCATCCAGCACACGCGCCTCGACCTCGGCAACTCGCGCCTCAATCTCTGGGTCTTGGTAGAAGTTGCTCTTCAGTGCCTCGTTGATACTCTCATACATCCAGTATTTGTTCTGTCGGTTGCGGTTTGACTGATAGTAACCATTCGCCATAATGTGGTCGAGGTACTCCTCTACGCCATTCCACACCTCCTCCAGACCAGTCTGCGCCACCGATGAGCAGGTGAAGACCTTTGGACGCCAGCCCGACTCGGGAGTAGGGAAGAGGTGGAGCGCACCCTGATACTGGGTCTTTGCCAACTCCGCCTTGTGGATGTTCTCGCCGTCGGCCTTGGTGATAACCATCATATCTGCCATCTCCATAATGCCTCGCTTGATACCCTGCAACTCGTCGCCCGCGCCCGAAATCTGCAACATCATAAACATATCGACCATCGAGTGAACGGCAGTCTCTGACTGACCCACGCCCACTGTCTCGATGAAGATTACATCAAAGCCCGCAGCCTCACACAACACGATTGTCTCGCGTGTCTTGCGCGCAACGCCACCCAGCGAGCCCGCCGATGGTGAAGGGCGGATAAAGATGTCGGGGTTTGAAGAGATGCTCTCCATGCGTGTTTTGTCGCCGAGGATTGAGCCGCCGCTACGCTCCGAACTTGGGTCGATGGCGAGCACCGCCAGACGATGGTGGAGTGACGCAACCATGCCGCCGATAGCCTCGATGAAGGTCGATTTTCCCGCACCTGGCACGCCCGTGATACCGATGCGTACCGAGCGACCCGCGTGAGGAAGGCAACGCTCGATAATCTCCTGTGCCTGTGCGTAGTGGTCGGGTTTGTTGCTCTCAATCAGCGTGATAGCCTGCGAGAGTATGGTGATGTCGCCCTTCAGGATACCCTCCACGAACTCGTCGGTAGAGAGTGTGCGACGCTTCTTGCGCTTGAAATATGGGTTCACTATGGGCTGGTCCTCTACGCCCGTTGTCACATTGAGTGCGCTGTCGTGATGGGTGTCGAGATACTCTTTTTCGTAGTGCTCGATTTTTGTAAATGCCATATCTATTTTGTTGTTATGATTTTTTCTATTGTCTGGTCGTTGAGCATCGCGGCATTACCGCACCAAACGACTCTGTTCTTGCGACTTATGACGCAGTAGGGGATATATTTCACGCCAAAGTTGCGGAATGTCCTACCGCCATCGTCAAACGCCACACCCACATACTCCTTGAGGTGCTTTGTAAGGGTCACGCCCGCATCCTTGTGCTCCTCCTTGGTGATGATTGTGAGGTTTAACCCCTTCTCATATTTATCAATGTGTCGCTTAATCTTTTCCAGCGCCTGCTGGCAGAGTCGGCTCTCCGAGTGGTAGAATAGCCAGCACGAATACTCCGCCTCCTCGGGCTGGGCATCCATCAGCCACTTTTTCAGGCTCACCTCGGGCATTCTGTCACCGATGATGGTGTTCTGCGCCTTGAGCGAGAGCGGCAACGCGAAAAATACGAATATAATTATGAAAAGTCGCTTCATTATCTCTGTGGGGGTAGGTTTAATAGGGCGAAATTAACAATTTTCGGGCAAAAAACAAAGCCATTGCGAAACTATTTGTCATAGCGGCGAAATATGCAGAAAAATAGTTCGAAAAATATGCACAATCGGTTGGAAATATTTTCGTATTTGAGAAATTACCCGTATCTTTGTAAAGTTTTGCGCGGCTATGTTTAGAAGTCAAAATTATACACACAAATAAATAACTATTAAACTCTAAAACTATGAAAGTTTCACACATCGAGCATCTCGGTATTGCAGTGAAGAGCCTTGAGGAGGCGATTCCTTATTGGGAGAATGTATTGGGTCTTAAGTGTTACGCTATCGAGGAGGTGGCAGATCAGAAGGTTAAGACTGCATTTTTCAAGATCGGTCAGACAAAGATTGAGCTTTTGGAGCCAACATCAGAGGACTCCACAATTGCAAAGTACATCGAGAACCGTGGCGTAGGTATCCACCACATGGCTCTTGCTTGCGAGAACATCGAGGAGCAGTTGGCTGACGCCGAGGCACAGGGTGTTCGTCTTATCGACAAGACACCACGCAAGGGTGCAGAGGGTTTGACTATCGCATTCCTTCACCCAAAATCTACACAGGGTATTCTTACAGAGTTGTGCGAGGACAAGAACAAATAATCAATTAAAATAGAATCATTTTTATGAGCGAAATTCAGAAGCAGGTAGCCAAGTTGATTGAGAACCGCGAGATTGCTCGTTTGGGCGGCGGCGAGAAGGCTATCCAGAAACAACACGAGAAGGGTAAGTACACCGCACGAGAGCGTATCCAGATGCTCTTGGATGAGGGTAGTTTCGAGGAGTTCGATATGTTCGTAACTCACCGTTGCTACGACTTCGGTATGGAGAAGAAGCACACATTCGGTGATGGCGTGGTAACTGGTTACGGTACCATCGGCGGTCGCTTGGTGTATGTATTTGCACAGGACTTTACTGTAACAGCAGGTTCTTTGTCAATCTCTTTGGCTGACAAGATTTGCAAGGTTATGGATATGGCAATGCGTAACGGCGCTCCATGTATCGGTTTGAACGATTCAGGTGGTGCTCGTATCCAGGAGGGTGTAAACGCTTTGGCAGGTTATGCTAACATCTTCCAGCGCAATGTGATGGCATCAGGTGTTATCCCACAGATCTCTGCTATCTTCGGTCCTTGCGCGGGTGGTGCAGTTTACTCACCAGCATTGACTGACTTCATCATCATGCGTCGTCAGACTTCAAACATGTTCCTCACTGGTCCAAAGGTTGTTAAGACCGTTACAGGCGAGGATGTAACACAGGAGCAGTTGGGTGGTGCTGATATGCACACTACAAAGTCAGGTGTTGCACAGTTTGCAGTTGATACCGAGGAGGAGGGTATCGCACTTATCCGTGACCTTCTCTCATATATGCCACAGAACAACATGGAGGATGCTCCACGCGTGGTTTGCAACGACGACATCGCTCGTAAGGAGGACATCTTGAACGAGATTATTCCTGACAACCCAAATAAGCCATACGATATGTATGAGGTTATTCGTGGCATCGTTGATAACGGTGAGTACTTGGAGAGCCAGCCAGCATACGCTCGCAACATCATCACTTGCTTCGCTCGTTTCAACGGTCAGAGCGTAGGTATCATCGCTAACCAGCCTAACTTTATGGCAGGTGTGTTGGATATCAACGCAAGCCGCAAGGCAGCTCGTTTCGTTCGTTTCTGCGACGCGTTCAACATTCCTATCGTAACTTTGGTTGATGTTCCTGGTTTCTTGCCTGGTACAGGTCAGGAGTACGGTGGCGTTATCACTCACGGTGCGAAGCTTTTGTTCGCATACTGCGAGGCTACTGTACCAAAGGTAACTGTTACATTGCGTAAGGCTTACGGTGGTGCTTACATCGTGATGTCATCAAAGCACATCCGCGGCGATATCAACTACGCTTGGCCAACAGCCGAGATCGCAGTTATGGGTGCAAGCGGTGCTGTTGAGGTTCTTCACGCAAAGGCTTTGGCTGCATTCACCGATCCAGAGGAGAAGGCTAAGTTCGTAGCAGAGAAGGAGCAGGAGTACAAGGATAAGTTCTCTAACCCTTACAACGCTGCACGCTACGGTTACATCGACGATGTTATCGAGCCACGCAACACTCGTTTCCGCGTAATCCGCGCTCTCGAGTCATTGGCTACAAAGCGTGTTAATAATCCTGCGAAGAAGCATAACAACATTCCATTGTAATAAAATCAGGAGATAGTTTATGACAATGTTAGCAATTAATTGGGGCAATGCTCTGTTGATTACAGGCTTTGGTTTCTCGATGGTGTTTGTGGTCTTGGTACTGCTCATCTTCATCGTGAAGCTCTTCGGCGTAATCTTCGTTCAGAAGCCCAAGGCACAGCCAGTTGTGGCTGCTGCCCAGCCTGCTGCCGAGGCAGGTGAGGAGGATATGGTTGCTATCGCTTACGCGTTGCATTTGTTCTACAACATGCACGACGAGGAGAGCGATGTGCTGACTATCCGTCACGAGGATGCGACTTATTCACCTTGGAATCAGAAAAGTATAACATTCTAATCAGGAAGAAACAATGCAAAAACTTAAATTCAATATCAACGGAAAACATTACGAGGCTACTGTGGCAGAGATTGAGCACAATGTAGCTGAGGTTGAACTTAACGGTAAGAAGTACACCGTAGAGGTAGAGCGCGCCGAGAGCGTAGTATCTCCAATCGCTGCTCCAAAGCCAGTTGCTGCGACTGCTCCAGTTGCTGCGGCTACTCCAGCACCAAAGAAGGTTGCTGCGGGTGCTAACTCTGTGACTGCACCACTTCCAGGTAGCGTTGTTGCTATCAATGTGAAGGTTGGTGACGCTGTTAAGGCAGGTCAGCAGTTGGCTATCATCGAGGCTATGAAGATGGAGAACGAGATTTTGGCTCCAGCTGATGGTACTGTTAAGGCTATCCACGCCGCAGCAGGTCAGGCTGTTCAGCAGGGTGACGCTATTCTCGATTTGGCATAATCTAAAACCCATTTACCAATGAAGAGAATTTTGAAATATACATTGATGATCCTCGCAATTGGCGTTGTTGGCTTGTCAGTGCAGGCTTGGGCACAGCCAGAGGTAGTTGAGGCTGCCGAGTTGGTTGCTGCTACTGCAGTTGAGACTGCCGACGCTACTGCTGCGGACATCAACCTGGGTGAGTCGCTTATGAAGTTTGTCGATCAGTCAGGTTTCAGTGGCATTATCAACGATTGGCGAGTATTGGTTATGCTCGTTATCTCGTGCGTGTTGCTCTACTTGGCTATCGTTAAGCAGTTTGAGCCACTCTTGCTTTTGCCTATCGCATTCGGTATGCTTTTGACAAACCTCCCAGGTGCGGGTATGTATCACGCAGAGTTGTTTGCTGATGGTCATGTGCACTGGATGGATGAGACTACAGGCTTGGGCTTCGACCGCATTGGTGGTTTGATTGACTTCCTCTATTTGGGTGTTAAGCTCGGTATCTATCCTTGCTTGATCTTCGTAGGTGTAGGTGCGATGACTGACTTCGGTCCACTGATTGCTAACCCAAAGAGCTTGTTGTTGGGTGCTGCTGCACAGTTCGGTATCTTCGCAACATTCTTGGGTGCTACTGCAATGGGCTTTACTCCAGCAGAGTCAGGTTCAATCGGTATTATCGGTGGTGCTGACGGTCCAACCGCTATCTACCTCACATCGAAGCTTGCCCCACAGTTGTTGGGTCCTATCGCTGTGGCTGCCTACTCATATATGGCGTTGGTTCCTGTGATCCAGCCACCTATTATGAAGGCTCTCACAACAAAGGCAGAGCGTCAGATTGTGATGAAGCAGTTGCGTACAGTGTCAAAGACAGAGAAGATTATCTTCCCTATCGCGATGACAATGATTATCTCGTTGTTGCTCCCATCAGCTGCACCACTTATCGGCTGCTTGATGCTTGGTAACCTGATGAAGGAGTGTGGTGTTGTTGAGCGTTTGAGCAAGACTGTTCAGAACGAGTTGATGAACATCGTTACTATCTTCCTCGGTATCTCTGTTGGTGCTACAGCTACTGCTGCAAACTTCCTTAACTGGCAGACTATCGGTATTATGGTATTGGGTGTTACAGCATTCTGCTTGGGTACAGGTGCTGGTGTACTCTTGGCAAAGTTGATGAATGTATTCTCAAAGGAGAAGATCAATCCACTTATTGGTTCTGCTGGTGTGTCGGCTGTGCCTATGGCAGCCCGCGTATCACAGAAGGTTGGTCAGGCAGAGAATCCTGCAAACTTCTTGTTGATGCACGCTATGGGTCCTAATGTATCGGGTGTAATCGGTTCAGCCGTTGCAGCAGGTATCCTGTTGGCATTCTTGGGTCAGTAATACCTTATATATTATATATACCCATTTTAAGAGAGGTTATCCCCCGCGGATGACCTCTCTTTTTGTGCTAAAAAAGAGAAAGTTAGAAATAATTTGCCCGCAATGATTGATTTATGAAAAATATTTACTATCTTTGCGCACCCAAATTATGGGAATTAGGATTACAAAACAAGTATTAAAACGTAAAAGATGGATTCAAGAAGTTACAAAACTATCTCGTTGAACGCCGCTACCGTACAGAAGGAGTGGTATGTTATCGACGCTACCAACGAGGTATTGGGACGCCTTGCTTCGCAGGTCGCAAAGATTTTGCGTGGTAAGAACAAGCCTGGCTACACTCCACACGTTGATTGCGGTGACTATGTTATCGTTATCAATGCTGATAAGGTGAAGCTCACAGGCGCAAAGATGACCGACAAGGTCTATGTTCGCCACACAGGTTATCCTGGTGGTCAGCGTTTTGCTACTCCAGCAGACTACTTGGCAAAGAAGCCTGAGTTTGTTATCGAGCACGCTGTTAAGGGTATGTTGCCAAAGACTCGTCTTGGTGAGGCTATCCTGAAGAATTTGAAGGTGTATGCTGGCGCAGAGCATCCTCACGCAGCACAGACACCAAAGGCAATTAAGTTAAACGAGATTAAGTAAAGAGTATGGAAGTTGTAAACACCGTAGGTCGCCGTAAGGCAGCTGTGGCTCGCGTATTCGTGAAGCCAGGTAATGGTCAGATTACAATCAACCACAAGGCACTCGAGGTCTATTTCCCTTTGAACATTCTCCAGTACGAGGTTAAGCAGCCATTGTTGGTTACTAACACTTTGGAGAACTATGATGTTACCATCAACTTGGTTGGTGGCGGTATCAAGGGTCAGGCAGAGGCTGCTCGTATGGGTATCGCGCGTGCATTGTGTCAGATCGACGCAGAGCACCGTTCTATCTTGAAGAAGAACGGTTTCCTCACACGTGATTCTCGCGAGGTTGAGCGTAAGAAGCCTGGTCAGCCTGGTGCGCGTCGTAAGTTCCAGTTCAGCAAGCGTTAATTCTTACACGACCGAAAATTCGGCAAGCACGACGAGAGTTCAAAATCCGAAAGACTGCTCGTATATTTATTCGGTATTACTTGCGGATTGCTCCGTCGCGGAAAACCTCGGAGATTATCTTGGAAGAAGGTACTACTTCGCAGGTTGAAGAAAAGAGAAATTAAAATTAAAACACAAAGATTAAAATGTCACGTACAGATTTTAATACATTATTGGATGCAGGCGTTCACTTTGGTCACTTGAAGCGCAAGTGGAACCCTAAAATGGCTCCATATATCTTCATGGAGAAGAACGGCATCCACATCA